>JAEZDX010000279.1 GCA_023417975.1 Bacillota bacterium | reverse complement strand
TTGAAGCACCTGCCTAAGAATTTCCGTAGCGTACCCCTTTTTTCTCTCAGATGGTCTTACACTGTAACCTATATGTCCAAAATCCTTGTAGAAGTCTGTAATTGTATGCCTGAAATTTACTATACCTATGATTTTACCATCATTTCCAATAGCAAAAAAGGTATGAGAAAATCCGAACTTAGGATTAACCTTCTCTTCGCTAAGATTATCTTTTATTATTTGCAGCCACTCTGAATAGCTATATTTATCCATGTCAAACTTATAACTGCCATTAATAGTTTTTTCGCCGTTATCGAAAAACTCTTTCTTAAAATCCAAGGCTTTTGCTTCCATTTCCTCATTTGGAAAAACTAGCGCTAAATCGTTCATATATTCACCTCCACTAAAAAATACTCACTAAGCTAGTTCTTGTTTATGTATTGCAGTTTTTATGATTAATGCAAATTAGAGCTTTTTCATTAAAATCGTATTTATTCTTTCCTTAAGTAACTCAAGGCTAAAATCAGAATTATCAATTTTGTATTTGGTAAAACTAAGAGAATCATAAATTTCTTTTTCAAAAGCATTTCTTTGCTTGAGAATCTCTATTACCCCGGTTATTCCATTTAAGTTGTTGCATTTACCATAACCTTGATTTGTATAATAGTCTATAAATCCATCAATCCATTGTTTTGGTCTTTCATCTATTGCTTTCATAAATGATTGTTTAATTGAACTTTGCTCTACATATATTAATAGTGGCTCTAATGGTAAAATTATATTAACTAGATTGTTTATGTAAGCTCTAGTAATATTTCTGTGACAGTTATTTTTAATCATACTGACCGTTACGGGATTTTGTATTAAACAACACTCAAAAACAACAACTTTGTCCTTATTTACATAATTTCTTGCAAACTCCTTCCATCTGCTTAATATTAACTCCATATGTAACTCTATGGGCAATTCATAAATATCATTTTTAGTAATATCGTTAAGCAGTTCATTTTCAAGTGTAATTTGTTGTTCTTCAATAACTTTTCTATATGGAATTAAGTAACCGTTTAAGTATTCAATTTTTATTCTATTCAGTACGCCGCGACTTTCACAATGAGCTTTCTCAAGGATATCGAACTTCTCTCTATGAAAGTAAGCCACTCCATCAAAATCTGCGGGATGATTAAAGTTTCCTTCTGAATAGAGTTCAGAATCAACTCCTTTAGACTTAAGAATATCAAAAACCATTTGAGCTGCTGTGGATTTTCCCGACCCCGGTAACCCCTCAACGATAATTAATTTAACAGTCAACTATATAACCTCCCCACTGTAAATCCATACTTAATTTTATCATATCAACATATTCAATTCCATTTTCTACAATGTTTTCTTTATAATGCTTTTAATATTTCTATGTACAACAACTTTATCAAAAGTTCATAAAAGGCACCGTGTTAAAATATGTAATTATTGACATATTGAGCAACAAAATGATACTATGTGGTAAATGAAGGTATCAACTTTATATGTAAAATAGCATAAAGGTGGAGTATTTGTGAGCAAACGTGAAATTAAATCAGTTATTTCGCTGAACAGCAACAAAATTAATAAAATAAAGAAATTTGCAATTATTTTTTTTGCTGTATATTTTCTTCTTTGTATAGCACTAGTTCTACTTCAAGATAAAATAATTTTTCCAAGATCAAAACTATCTGAAGAAGCCATAGCTGTAGTCGCTAAAATAGATAATGTAGATAATATAGCTCTGAAGATGCATGATGGGACCGAAGTAAGAGGATGGTTAGTGAATAATTCAAAAAGTGAAAAATCTAATTTGGTTATTTATTTTGGTGCAAATGCGGAGGAATTATCAAATCTTATACCAAGGGTATCCAAGTTTGATAATTGGTCCATAGCATTAATAAACTATAGAGGTTATGGAGCAAGTGATGGAACTCCCGGAGAAGAGGAATTATGTAGTGATTCTTTAGAGATATATGACTATTTTGCCAACAGAAATGATATCAATAAGAACAATATTGTAATAATGGGCAGAAGTATAGGTACCGGTGTAGCTACGTATCTGGCAGAAAAACGTAATACAGAAGCTGTAATTTTAGTTTCACCTTTTGAAACTTTAACTAGTGTAGTTAAAGAAAAGTGTCCAATTCTACCTGTTAACATGCTCTTAAAATATAAGTTTGATTCAATTAGTCGTGCCCCAGAAATCAAATCACCGCTTCTAGTTATTGTTGGAAGTAAAGATCTTTTTGTTCCAAAGTGGCATTCAGAAAAACTTGCAAAGGCTTGGGGTGGACAGGTTGAGTTTGAAGAAATTACTGGAGCGGGACATAATACTGTTGACGATGGAGATGACTACTGGAACAATATTTACCGATACTTATCAAAGAAATAGTGCGTGTGCTTACTCTAGGTTGCTTTTTATAAGTATATCTAAAGTAAGTAACCGCACTCTTATTTTTTTATTATTATGCATATTTATTTTGTAAGATAAAATTCGGAATTTCACCTCCCCACTATAAGTCCATGCTTAATCTTATCATGTCAACACATTGAATTCCGTTTTCTACAATGTCTTCTTTATAATGTTTTTTAAAGAAATCCCTATCTACACCGACTATACGAAATCCGCATTTTTGATAAAGAGCTAATTGATTTATGCTGGAATTCCCTGTTCCAACCTCCAGAATCTTTGCATTTTCCTTCCTTGCCATATCTATTGCACTTTGTACCAATCTCTTTCCAATTCCCTTTCCTTGATATTGTTCACTAACTGCTATATTTACAAGTTCTAAAGATAAAGGTCTTGTTCTAATTAGCACATAGGTACCAACTATATTATTATCAATAGTTGCAATATAACAAGACCCTCTATGTATATAATCGTTAATGATTTCCAGTGATGGATCTGCTAAAAGAAGTAAATCATACGGAATTTCTTTTTTGTCATTTATAATTCTTACTTCCATTTCATCTCTCCCTTTGAAAGACAAATAAACTCATTCTCTACTTCTTCAAAGCTCCTAAGAGAAAAATCGTGTTTCTTTGCTATATAAGGAATTTCCTTATACAAATCCTCTCCCATTAACTCTCTGAACTCATAAAAAAGCATAGCATCGTCAATTTCCTTTATTTGACTAAGCTCATCATCACTTATATCTCCAATTCCAAAATAATTAAATATAGCCTTCTGTAATTTGTCTTCAAAGGTTAAATAATCCGTTAGATATTTTTTCACCGGCCTTGTTATATCCGCCAAGTATGCCTCACTGGCATCATGTAAAAGGCAGCCAAGCTGTACTTTCCATAACATGCCTCTTTCCTTTGCCTCCAGGCAGCAATTTATAGAATGCTGAGCCACAGAGTAAAAGCTTTTGAAATGTCCGTTAGCTCTAGCCATCTGACTTAAGGAATGTGCTATATCTTCTATATGTATATCTTCCGCTTTCGGCTCTAGCGGATAAAACTTTGTTTTAGTATATGTAAGTATATAATCCTGCATAATTTCTCCTCTCCTTTAATTTTATTTAATGCTTTTAAAATAATCTTTCAATCTATTGGCAAACTCGGCACGTTCTTCAGGATTAGAGGCTTCTCTTTCAGAAAAATATAAATTGTCATCCTTATATCTTGGGAACACATGCAGGTGATAATGCCATACATCTTGATTTCCACAAGGCTCATTATGCTGACGTGATGAAACACCATCGCATTTATATACTTGCTTAAATGCCAGTGCCACTTCCTTTTCAAAATGATGAATCTTGTCTGAAAGCTCGTTTGGCAGGTCATAAATATTTTCATAATGTGTGTTAGGTATAATAATTACGTGCCCTTTATTATTCGTATATCGACCTGCGCTTATGAACGCAGTTATATACTCATCCTTATACATAATATCACATTGCTTTGTATATACGTGTTCGTTTTCCGTTCCATTAACTACTAAACAAAAAGGGCAAATATAGCCCTCAGGTGCATGATTGTACATATTTTATCCTCCTAATAACTTTTCCCTACTCTTTAATACTATCATACCAAAATTTTGTATATTTATCATGTATAACATTTTCTTAGTCCTTTTTCCCAAGGTATAATTCCACTGTATCGTTAATAAGCATTTCATCACCTAATTCTTCAATTGCAGCCCTAATTCCATCAAAAAGCTGTGACTTTATTGATTGTTCCAAAGCCATATGATCTGAATAGGTATTAAGCAGTTCTATATATTCCGCGCCATTCATTTTTCTCTTGTTATGGTATAGCTTAGCTTCAATATGTGTAAAGCCATATTGCTCCATTTTATTTATTGTGCTTGAATACTTACTTTTCTTATTTTCATCACTTTCTGCTTTATAACTCCACTGTGGCAGCAATCTTCTATAAACTGCTTGAATTCTTTGATGTATTTGATCGTTCCTATCATTAGGAGACGGTCTATTCCAAAATAGCGCAAGAGTTCCACCTCTCTTAATTATGTTATATGCCTTTTTGTATCCAATTTCGTCCGGTATCCAATGGAAGGCAGTTGCAGAATATAACATATCAAACATATTATCCTCACAAGCATAATCTTCAAAAGCACAACGTAATACCTTGAGATTTTTATACTCCTTGAATTTTTCTCTAGTATATGCAGCTAGATTTTCACCTAGCTCAATAGCAGTCACTGCACAGCCTGTTTTTAAAAACGGCTCTGTAGCTTTTCCTGTTCCGCAGCCTATTTCTAGCAACGACTTGTCCTCAGAGATTCCTGCATACTTTATTATATCTTTATATATTTCGGTTCCATAATCGGGACGTCTTTTTTCATAGGTTAAAACTGCACTGTCAAAAAAATATTTTTTATCCACGTTCTCGCCTCCAACCCTTATTTGTAAAACTTATATAATTTTCTTTTCAAAACAAACTGCTTCAGGTCTGTTTTCATACTTACCATAGTTAGAAATACGGTGAAAACCGTTCTTTTCATAGAATGCTATTGCTGCTTTATTTATTAATCGAGTTTCCAGCCACAGGGCAGAGTAGCCAAACTTCATTGCCTGCTGCTCCAGATGGTGTAGTATTTCACTTCCCGTACCAACCCCTTTATTTCTTGCAAACATTCTTTTTACCTCTGCAATATGTTCATCTATGGGACGGATAGCCCCGCAGCCCATGGCTTCACCGTTTTCGTCATATGCAACTACAAATAATGCACGCGGAACGCAAACATCCTTTGAAGCAAAGGAGTTCTTGCCGCTGTCCCCTGTTATTGCTTCCAAATTCACGGACAGCTCTTCCATTAAAGCTAAAGCATCCTTAGAATTTGCCTCTGTTTCTATGATTCTCATGGTTTAAATCCTCCTAAATATGGATGGCAGCTCCGGAAACACCTCACTGTCCTTCCCTATATACAAAATAATATTGTCCAAGTGCGTTTAGGTAAGTACTGCTCTTAAGTAACTATTCATGTAAAATAATTTAAATTATATCATATTAATGCCATTTTTGATAATACAGTCCAAAATTTCAATTTATCGTTGACTAATATATCGTCAAGTGATACATTTAATATATCACTTGACGATATATTGG
>JAEZDX010000255.1 GCA_023417975.1 Bacillota bacterium | reverse complement strand
CAACATAAGTTATCTTGTTACCGTTTTTCTCTATCTGTCTTTTGAACTTCAGTGATTTTAGTGATTTAAGATATTCATCGGTTTTAAAAATTTCACTTTGGATATGTTCAGGCAAAAGAGCTATGCATTTTTCAAAAACCGGTTTTTCTCCGGGAGCTACAGTGTCATTTTTCGTAATTGCTGCCGGTAGTTCTTCCCCTGAATGTATAATACCGCAGGAATCCTCGTACTCAGTTATTGAGAATGCTTTAATACATAAATTTGTCAGCTTGTCGCAGGCTATTTTTACTTCAAAACCTTCTTTGTTCATTTCTCCAAATAGCGGAGATTTCATGTATCTTTCTTTTTTAGAATAATACCGCTCCTCTCCATCAATGGTGATTTGCATTTCTTTAAAATCGTATGACAAAGTAATATCCGTAAATTCATTCATGTTCATATGATTATGATAATGCATGGTTTTTCTCGCAGGAGCTGCAATATCATCCATACGTCTGTTATCCGACCATGGAGTACCGAAATTAATATGTCCTTTTCCTAATAGTATGTATAATCCGGGTGCATCGATCTTTACTGTCATATTAATCTTTAAAGGCAGTTTGTATTTATCAGGCAGATAAATATAGGAATTTATAGATAAATGCTCTACATCAAAACGTTCAGTAGGTATTTCACGAGTGGTAGTCAAATAAAGCATATTATCCTTGCACTCACATACAACCTGTCCTTTTGGTTGAAAACTGGCTAATTCTATATTATGTTTTATCAAGCTGATACCTCCTCATATAATTAATACTATTTTACTTCTATTGTAACATTTTTTATTAGTTTACGAAGCTGTTTTTATTACAATTGTCTTAAAATTCAATAGTTACCATTCCACCGCCCGTCATGGGAGAATTTGCTATACTTAGAGAGCCGTCATGCTGTTTTACGATGGAGTCTGCAATAAACAGTCCCATACCGTGATGCGATTTTGAACTGCGGCTGGAATCCCCTTGATAAAACTGTGTTAATGCATTTTTCAAATCTTCTGCAGAAAATCCTTTACCGCTATCCTCGACAGTAATTCGGATATTATGATTTTCTTTACACACGCAAATCCGAATCAATCCACCTTCTGGTGAATAATCCACTGCATTGGCTGCAATATTCATAATTGCTCTTTGCATCAAGGAGCTGTCTATATTGATAGTCTCCGGCAAATCCTTTTCTTCAAGCTTAATTTCTATACGTTTTACAGAAGCAAGCGCATGAATTTGACTGTACAATTCATTTAAAAAGGCTTTTGTATTGATATTTTCCTGTTGTAGCGAGTAACCCACTTCTGCTTTTGACAGTTCAATCAGCATCTGAACATATTGTTCCATTTGAATTGCATTTTTCAAAATGTAATGAGTAAACTCCTTCTGCTCTCCCGTTTGATTAGTATCCTCCAACATTTCAGCATTTCCCCGAACAACAGTAAGCGGGGTTTTAATATCGTGAGCCAGGGCAGAAAGCTGTATTTTTCGTGTGTGCTCAATCTTCCATTGTGCTTCCAGTGACCGTTTTAATTCGGCTTTCATAGTATCAAGAGACTTAAGAGCTGCATCAATTTCCTGTATACCGCTATATTGGACTTTAAATTCAAGGTCTTGATTTTGAATTTTCTCTGTAGCCTTTTGCAGAGGAAGCAGTTTACTGCTTATCTTTCTGCCATAAAACCGGGAAAGCAAGAAAACTTCCGAAAGGATAGCAGCAACAATTACCCAGAAAAGAACTATTTCCGGAGCAGGCAGATATTGTCTCAACCATTGAGAAGAAAACTGGGATAGGGCTGAGTATTTTACGATGCATATTTCATCTTGACGTTCAATTGGAAAATAGCATTGTGCATTCAAGCCCGTGGTAAATGATATACCTGAGTTTCGTCTTCCGCTTTGAATTACTTTCCATGCGATATCCGTATCAGAATCTGTCATACTCCCGTACAAAAAATTTCCCGTTGTACTTACAATGGCATATTCACAGGTTTTAGGGATTAAATCTTTGCTTACGGTTTTTACGGACGCAAGCTCTGCTTTTTTGCTTTCAATAGTCGTTTCCACATCTCCTACTGAAATAAGAAGTCCTGCTTTCAGTGAACCAAAAAATAACCCTGCGCCTAACAATAGGATTAATAGGAAGCCAAGGAAAAGAGTAATTAAATACTTAACAAAGAATGTCCTGAGTTTAATATTTTTATTTTTTAATCCCATTTGTATCCGATCCCCCATACAGTTGAAATCGGAGCGAGCTTATATACGTCCAGCTTTGTCCGAATATTTTTTATATGAACAGCAATTGTAAAGCTGTCTCCTTCAGCATTATAACCGCACACTGCATCGTAAATTTGTTCTTTAGTAAAAACCTGACCACGATTTTTCGCCAGAAATTCGCAAACTCCATACTCAATTTTTGTAAAAGCTAATCTTTGTCCATTTATCCATACTTCTTTTGCAGCAAGATTGAATTCGTAGCCTGATACCGCCAATACATTTCTCTTCTCTCTGGTTTCCCTGCGCAGGTGAGCATTTACCCTAGCCCGTAATTCCCCAATGCCAAAGGGCTTCTTTATGTAATCATCCGCGCCAAGACCTAAACCGTACATAACATCAGTTTCCAGCGTTTTAGCAGTTAGAAATAGAATAGGACTATCTACAAGCTTTCGAACTTTTTCACAATAGGAAAAGCCATCAATGTCCGGCATCATAACATCCAGCAATATTAAGTTATATCGGTTCAGGCTGCTTAACTCCACCTTTTCAGGTGACTCGGCTGTAGTTACAAGCTGTCCATCTTTTTGCAATGCATTTTTTACGAGAGCCAAAATATCCGGTTCATCATCAATGACAAGAATTTTGCACATAAATCTCCACTCCCTCCTAAGCCCATATTCCATATAAATGTATCAATATTATAAATCAACTTTCTGTAAACTGGCAAATTTAAGACCATTTCAATTTATTCGTAAGCTTTTCTGCCTTCCCACCTTTTGAACCAGACAATGTTTATAAAAAACATAACAAGCGTTGAGCAAATAGCCACAATCAAGCATTTTTGTATTTCTTCATATCCAAGGCTCTTTGACGGATTGATCCATGTATAGACAAGGTTGTCGCAGAGCCGCGCACTCCAGGTACAAGGTATGTAGTACCATATACCATCGCCGAGCCCCGTCAAGGCCAAAGCTGAAATCAAGCTTTCAATGATTCCTAGACCTATTGAAACACCCATACCATACCTGAGGCTGATAAACAGATGGAGAATATATAAAAAAACACTGCCGCATATAAGCAAACCAACTGCCTTCACATATATTGCTGCCGAAACTGCTTGAAAGCCAGCCGCAAACACCCCCGCGGCAATTATTATTGATAAAGTTCCAAGCAGGAGTAGAACGACTAGCTTACTTGCATATGCTGCTGTGCGTGATTTTGTACTGCACAGCATGCTCTGGAAATTTCCTGCTTGTCCTTCCTGTTCACCTGCTTTACCTGTTACAAGGCCAATCATTAATGGAAGCGCAATACCTATCACCTCAAGATACCCGCTGATTTTTGCCTCTACCGTCCAAGATGACACGGAATAATAAGCTGTAAAAAGAAGTGATGCGGTTAAGGGCATTAATATGTGTATCCATAATATAGTAGTATGCTTGAATTTAAGTAAGTCTGAATAAATACAGCGTATGAAGTTAGGCATCTCACTTTACCTCCTGTGTACTAAACCAGTTAGCAGATACAATAAGCAGCAGTACAAACAGTGCAGCAGAAAGAGCAATACCGATACGTATTACAACCGGGTTCAGCAGTACATCTCCCTTGGAAGCTAGGGTGCCGTTTGGCAGAACACCCAACACCGGACACATGAGCCTCGATGTCCAGCTATATGGACAAGTCCACCAAAAGCGTTCTGTAGCCGCCAAAATATCCATCACTATCCCAATACCTAGGTTTACAATCACTGCCGCCATCAGTCCGAATTTTTTTGAAAGAAATAGGCAAAGCGGAATCTGCCAAAGTGAAACTACAATGAGAATAAGCGTTGCTATTACCATCTGCACTATGGAGATAGCGGATGTAGGGTTGATTAATAGCTTTCCTAAAATAATCCCACCAAGGTGAAGCAGGCAGGCTATGGAAATATACGCGGCTATGAGAAGAACCTTAGCAATCCAGACCTTTTCCATGGAAAGCGGAAGTGCAAAAACTGTTCGATAAAGGAGTTTTCTTTCTTCTATCTGATTAACTAATGCTGTGACGAGAGTAATAAACCCCGGTAAGATAATGATATACCACCAATTATAGCCGTTTTGTACAACATATATTCCGGAAATACCTGCAAGCAGTACCATGAGCATTGGTGCAAGGAAAATAAGCTTTTTTGCAAAGGTTCTGCGGCATTTCAAATTTTCGGCTTTGAAATAATTAAGCATTTTAATCACCCACCTTTTTACTGTTTACCACTACCTGCATAAACAGGGATTCCAAATCTTCTCCATGGTTTATTTGGGCCTCGTAGCCCAATACCCCATTGCTTATAATGCCTATATGATCTGCAATCAGTTCCACTTCGGATAGAATATGGCTTGATAGTATTACCGTGATACCCTGTGCAGGAAAAGATCTTATAAGTGCTCTAAGGTCCTGAATTCCGATTGGGTCCAGACCATTTGTTGGTTCATCTAGAATAAGCAGCTTTGGATGATTCAGTAATGCAATTGCAATACCAAGACGCTGCTTCATTCCCATAGAAAACTGTCCTGTACATTTTTTCCCCGTATTTGTTAAATCTACAATTTTTAACACCTCGTCAATTCGGATATCCGGCAGCCCTAAAAGAAGTGTGCGCACCTTCAAATTTTCTCTTGCGGTGAGATTCTCATAAAGCGGAGGTGCTTCAATGAGAGCGCCAATATGTGCAAGGTCGTCCCTACTCCATGGATGGCCTTCATAGCTTATTTCTCCCGAAGTAGGACGGAGCTTACCCGTTATCATTTTTAAAGTGGTGGATTTACCTGCTCCGTTTGGTCCAAGCAAGCCATATACGGAATTTTTCGGTATGGACAGCGATATACCGTTAACTGCACGTTGTTTTTTAAAGTCCTTGCATAAATCTTTTGTTTGCAAAATATACGAATTCATAAACATCTTCCTTTCTTCTGTTTGATATAGATATCCAAGTTCAGTCCTTGAATACGATTTAAAATAATGAATCTTCAACATTTTTTAAATTGCTATATTAAACTTTAAACTTGGATATCTACACTTACTATAAAGAAGAAGTTTAAAGATTCTTTAAAGATTGGTTATAATTTTTTATAAATCCTCATTGCAAATATATAAGCAACAATAATTATGGCTATACACCAAGCCAAAGCGATCCATATCTCATTTCCTACGGGCTGTTTTGCCAATAAGTTACGAATAGCTTCTACCATTGGAGTTACAGGTTGATTCTCTGCAAAAACGCGTACTGCTGATGGCATAGTATCCGTGGGCACAAAGGCAGAACTTATAAAGGGCAAGAAGATGATAGGATAAGAGAATGCCCCTGCACCATCCGGTGTTTTAGCAGCAAGTC
>JAEZDX010000180.1 GCA_023417975.1 Bacillota bacterium | reverse complement strand
TTTGTAGAAGTAAGCCATGGACCGTATATTGTAGATAACAATATACTGACTTCGGATTATAGTCTGGATAATGTCTCACAAGGCGGAGCATATATTAATAACCTAATATGCGGAAAGATGAACCATTGGAAGGTACTTGACCGTTCTACCCAATACCATCTCCCTCACAGTACGGAAGTTGCAGGTTTTTCACTTGTTTACGGCGGAGACGACAGATTCTTTAACAATATCTTTATAGGAAGAGATGGCTTGGAAGGTGTAGGAACAGCCCATTATAAAAGCTATACTGTATCCTTGGAAGAGTACATCGAAAAAGTAAATATGAAAAGCGGCGACCTTGAATCATTTTTGCAAGTTGAGCAGCCTGTGTACATAAATCTCAATGCCTACTTCAATGGAGCTGAACCCTTTGAAAGAGAAGCTCACAATTTAATCGAAAAAGATTTCAATCCAAATTTTCAGCTTATGGACGAAGGTGAACATGTTTATCTTTCCTGTGAATTGCCGGAAAGCTTCGAAAATATACTTGGCGGAGTACATTCTACTTCAACCTTGCCTAGGGTTCGTATTGTTGATGCTGAATTTGAAAAGCCCGATGGCAGTGTTGTAACTTTGAATACTGACTTACTTGATAACGAAAGAACCGAAAAGAGTCCCTTAGGTCCTGTTTCACTTTTGAAAAAAGGCAAAAATTATATCAAGGTTTGGTAATTAAATTTTTAAACAAGCCTTACACTCCTGTTTTAAGGATATAAGGCTTTTTTTTCATTTGTCAATCTTAATTATTCTGCAAGAACTATATCAAATTCAAATGGAAATTCCTCTGCTTCCTTTGCAATAAAATCCACTTTATAACCTATACAGTCTTTATAAAAGAAACCATTAGATAATTCAATTTTTATATAACACATTTTTTCATCTTTTTCGTTGTTATGCTTAAAATACCAAGGTTCAAATGCTTTTATCAATTTTTCTCTTATTTCACTGTTCTCAGGTTTTAGAGGATGTCCAACATTTTGAGCAATGCCGCTAAAGCTGTAAAACTTGTTGCATAATGCCACGTGATTGTTACTCTCCAATTCCTTAACCTTTTTAGACTCTGCGTATGTTACAATATAGAAACAGCCATTATCATAATATGTATCTATAACTCTTACCGATGGTTTATCATCCTTCGTAGTTGCCAGTGCAAACTGATAATCCCTAGCAAACAGCGTCTCCATAACATTCATACTCTTTTCAAAAACGCTCATTAAAATCCCTCCATATAAACATATTTTTCAATAATTATTCCTGTCTATTTCATGCTTCTATCCTTTCTTAAATCCGTCATAAGCATGCACAATAATATATATTAATTATACCTTTTCTTACATAGTTTTACATCATTAATTTTATAGATTCCTGAATTTGGTCAGAATACAATATATTAAAGATTTGATAATTGTAACATTTATAAATTCAAATATAAATGCATACATATAAAGAGCCTCATAAGATTGAGAAATCCTAAGAGGCTCTTTAACATACTAAAATAACTTAAATTATTTATGATAATGGAACATCAATTGAATTCTTCAGGTAATTGGATAAACGTTCAGTAGAAACAATCATGAAAGTAGAAACATTCTTTCCGGAAAGTTCACCATTTTGGAATAGTACAGTAAACAGCACTTTTCCTTCCTCAGGTGAAACTAGGCTAACTCCTTTACGTCCCAAAATTTCGATATCATCCACATTTCTAGTATTATATGCCACAACCTTATCAGCAACCCATATTTCATTTTCATGCATTTGTCCATTTTCTGGGTTTTCCGGAGGTAACGCTAAATAATTAAATCTTGCCGCTATGAAATTCTTTAAAGGTATTATTACTTTTGATACTATTTTTGTATCTATAAGCTTTGCGCTCATACC
Organism: Bacillota bacterium; assembly: GCA_023417975.1. Lineage (GTDB taxonomy): Bacteria > Bacillota > Clostridia > Clostridiales > Clostridiaceae > JAEZDX01. The sequence continues at coordinate 2,485 of JAEZDX010000180.1, read as the reverse complement.
AAAGGTTCTTGCCAGTAAATGCTCTGCCCTAAGAACTACAATTCCAGATATATAATTGATATACAAAGTGAATTTATCAGTGGTCCTAAAGGATTGAAGTAGATCTCCACTTGCAGCAGTCAAGGAAATTGTAGACGGAACTCCGTTAGACATACCCAAATCTGCATCTCTTTGTTGTTTCTCTATCCTTGCGATTTCAGCATAATCTACAGGTATTTCTGCCGGTAAAACCAATAGCACCTTCCCACCTGGTAGTTCAATTTGTACCTTTTTAATTCTTTCTTTTGCTTCAGACATCACCATACCCCTCCTATATCTTTGGTATGGTATATTATATTACAATTTCATTCTTTTTGTGACACTCTTTGACTCAAAGCGCGCACCCCTGGGGTGATTACCTCTTCTTCTGAAATCGGCTTACTGAATAAATATCCTTGCATACTATCGCAGTCATTAGCTAATAAGTATTCTTTTTGCCTATCTGTCTCTACACCTTCTGCTATTACAGTAACACCCAATTGATGTGCTAAGGATATTATATTAGCAGTTATAATATTGCTATTATTTTCTGTAAATAATTTATCCATAAAGTATTTATCAATTTTTATGCTGTCAATTTGCAGCTCGTCTAAACGTGACAAAGAAGAATACCCTATACCGAAATCATCCAATGCGATTTTAACACCCAATTCTCTAAAGCTCTCCAATTTGGCATTCACAAGCTGATAATTATCAAGGAAGGCTGTCTCGGTTATTTCCAATTCTAAGTTAGAGTATATAATATCTGTTTCCTCTATAATTTTCATTACATTAGAATGGAATTCCTCTTGTAATAATTGAATTGGTGAAATATTTACAGCTACTTTTATATTTCTAAACCCTTGTATCTCCAGATTTTTTATAAAGATGCATGCTGATCTTAAAATCATATTACCAAGCTGAATAATAAGATGTCTTTTCTCAGCAATATCAATAAATTCAGTAGGTAGTATATACCCCATTGTTTCACTTCTCATACGACACAAAGCTTCAAATCCGATAATTTCACCGGTTTTCAAGTCCACCTGAGGCTGATAAACTAAATATATTCTTCTATTGTCATTATCTTCGATGGCTTTTCTAAGTTCATTCTCGATTGCAGCATCCCTTAATAGTTTTCTTTCCATATTTTCATTAAAAAAAGCATAATTTATATCCATACTATTTTTCACGCTATTAACTGCTATGGTCACATTATTAATTAGCTTATTTACATCTTTATTTTTATAATCTATTTCGATTATGCCCATAGTTACCTTTATGAAACTTCCATCACTTTGTCCTTTGGAATTTTTATTTATCACTCCATTGATAGAATTGCAAAGTTCAACAAGTTGCCGCCTGTCTAGGTAGCTGTCAACGTATATTATAAACTTATCTTCTCCAAGCTTAAATAATTGCTTTTCATTTATAGCAATTGGTTTTAATATATCTGATAAGTCTAAAAGCATCTCCTCACTCTTTTTATGCCCAAAAATCAAATTGACTTTTTTGAAGTTACTGAAATTAATTATCAATAGCGCAGATTTTTTTATTTCATCGCTCTTAAGCTTCTCTTCCAAATATTCTACAAGAAACATCTTATTTGGAAGCCCTGTTAAAGAATCATAGAATGCTATACGTTTTAACTTACTGCTTCTTTTAATTATCAATGAGAGCATAAATCCAAATATAGTTAATAAAAGCATAAACATAACTAAAATTAATAACGATACCTCTATTGTCATACGCTTAATACTTTCCACCTTGTATAAGACTTGGAGAGTTCCTTGCTTTGTTCCGTTAACATAAAGCGGTAACAACACTTCGTAATATTCAATTTTGTCTATAGCTTTATAGGATGCGTAATGTTTATTTTCATTTATGTATGCTTTCTCTGAACTACCTAAATTTGAATTATACCCTATTAATTTCTTATCACTTGAAGCAGTAATTATATAGTTGTTATCAATAAAATTTATATTTTTTATTTCTTTTTCATCATATTGTGAATCTATAAAATATTGAATATTCAATACCTTATTCAAATTGCGGATTTTATCGGCTAAGATACCAACTTGTACAAAAAATCCATCAGCACATTTCATATATCCGAATTTGTAATATAGGTTTGATTCCGTGTCTTTTCTTACATCTTCAATATAGCTACTGCTACTGCTTTCCATGAATGACCTAACCGGATGACCTTCATATGCACGCCAACCTACATATTTGCCCGTATTAGAGTATAATATCTTTCCCTGCGGGTTGTACCAATAAATTTCATCTACTTCCATATCAATAGCAACCTGCTTTAAAAATGCATTACTAACTATGTCTTCGCATCTCACTACTGTTTTACTTGCAACTCTAAGCCTTTGGTCAACAAGCTCCGTTATAATATCAGATGCAAGTGATGCATTAGAAAATCTTGACATTATATTCTTAGATAGCCTTAATGCTTCAT
>JAEZDX010000178.1 GCA_023417975.1 Bacillota bacterium | reverse complement strand
ATATAGAGAGCTTATTAATTGCACATGACCGGAAATTATTCCTAAGCTATATTGAGAATGTTTTAGTATATTACATAGAAATAGAAGAGTAAAAACATTGTTGACTTGAAATAAACGTAATGATATTATGTTTATTATAAAGATAAACATTATAAAACAAAGTTTGAATACAAATATTTATTTACTGTTTAAAGCCGACCTTAAGGAAGTCGAAAATGGATATAACTTCAACTCTGAAATTGTAAAAAGTATTGGTAAAAAGGGATAAGGGGATGTAAATATGAATAATATTAATAATTTTATTGACAGTGCAGGCAAAATAAAAATTTGGCCATCTAAGCATGATTTGAAATTCAAGGTATTAGAATATCTTGCCAATAAATTTGAATACAACCGCTTTTACAGTGAAAAAGAGGTAAATAATATAATAGAAAGCTACCATACATTTAGCGATTACTTTTTATTAAGAAGAGGGCTAATAGAAAGTAAGTTGTTATCACGCACAAGAAATGGGGCTAAATACTGGAGACCAGATGCTAATGAAAACGAAGAAAAAATCATGATTTCTATATTGATTGAAGAAATCTACAGCGTTGGTTCAGTAATAAACATTATTAAAATCAAAAGTGGTGTGGGTTCAATTTGTTATCATATTTTAACGGATAAAGGAGAGTTTATTCTTAAAAACATTGAAAATAACGGTATGAATAATCCTTATAATGAGTCTAAACTTCACGAGATACTTGCAAGTGAAAATATACCAGTATCGAAATTTTATTCAACTAACTATGATCAATATGTTTTTAACCAGGATAATAATATATATCATCTTCAAAGTTTTATAAAAGGTGAGATATACAAACCAAATACTTCACCGCATTGGCTTATGAATGAAAGTTCAATTATGCTAGGAAAAATACAAAAAGTTATGGATAAAATACCTAAGCTGCCAACAGGAATGGGAGAAGAGTATTTTAGGTATATGTCGCCTGAAAAATCAATATTAAGTTATTTAGAAACATTAAAAATTGCAGAAGCGAATAATGATGTAAACATAATAGAAGATATTAAGTATAGAATCTCAATTCTTAATGCTATTCAAAAAATGGACATTGAAATGGGAAGGTTAACATGTAAAAATACTCATGGAGATTATTCTATAAATCAAATAATTTGCGGAAGGAATTCTATCAACGCGGTTATTGATTTTACATCTGCATGTGTTCATCCAATTTGTTGGGAAGTTATAAGATCATATTCAATTGCAGACAGTGAATGTGCAAATGGAAATATAAATATTGAAAACTTAAAAATATATGCAGCTAAGTTTTTAGAATACGGAGAATTAAATAGCTACGATTTAAAAATTATGCCCTATGTGTATTTTTATCAGCTTTTATTTCCTAATTACTACAGTCAGTATTATTTATCAAATAACTCAAATAAACAGATCCTTCTTGATAATGCCAGCTTTTCTACAAAGCTATGTAAATGGCTCGATTTCAATATAGACAGTTTATCAGACGAACTTGTAAAAGCATTTTAATCTGTTTTATATAAAGCTACGTTATTCCCGAATTGGGTCAGAGGATGGAGAGGTTTTAGGTCCAAATCCTGTACCGCAGCTCATGGTTTTCTTTTAAGTCAGTTTTTAACTACTTGTTATAATCGCAGAACAGATGAGTATGGCGGAACAATTGAAAATAGAGCAAGAATGCTGATAGAGACTTGCTTGGCAGTAAGAGCAATGGTAGGAACAGAATATCCAATTCTCATAAAAATAAACAGTAATGATGCAATTAAACAGGGTATGACCTTCGAAGAATGTAAATATGTTTGTAGAAAGTTGGAGGAAGCTGAGGTTGAAATTCCTATTATATTAGTTGGAGGAAATAGAGAATATTCAGCTATGGACACTATCTTAAATGAAACTTCAATTGAGTATTTCTCATTATCAAGACCATTTATTGCAGAAAGTGATTTTATTAGTCGTTGGGAAAATGGAGATACAGGCAGGGTAAAGTGTATTTCCTGTAATAGCTGCAACACTCCTAAAAGTATGGGACGGTGCATTTTAAAAGAAGATTTAGCAAGTGAAGAGAATTAGTAGGGAGGGCGTACGTGTCACATTTGGCTGACAAGGCTAAGGAAGTAGGGTTGAATTTAAAATATAGTCATGCATTATTTAGGGATGTAGACTTTCTTGTTAAAGTTACAATTAACGTAACTTGAAACTTAAAGCTAACAATGCTATAATTAAAAAATCAAATAAGAAAGCACATTTTATGAGAGGTGATGACTTTGGATAAGATTTCGTTAGATAAAGAAATAATACTCAATGCAGCAGAAGAAGTTATTCGACGTTTTGGACCGGAAAAAGCGAATATTTCTGACGTGGCAAAATCATTAAAAGTTAGCCATGCTGCACTTTATAGATATTATAATGGAAAGGCCGATCTTTGGAATGCTGTTACAGAACGCTGGCTTTCAAACCTGCATGCTAATTCAAAGGATATTTTAAGAGAAGATAATCCTGCAGATATTAAACTTTTTCGTTTACTACAGGATTTCGCGGAAGTGAAACGACGAAGCAGTATTAATGATCCTGAGATGTTTGCTAATTATCTTAAGCTTGCCCAAGGCTCTATGGATGTAATAGAAAAAAGTATTGAAGAGGGCATAAATAGTATTGAAGGGGTTATAGTACAAGGTATTACTGAGGGGATATTTTTTGAAGAATTTCCGCATCAAGCGGCAATAGCTGTATATCATGCAACAAGTACTTTTATCCATCCAAACTCATTCGAAGATGTTAATCGAAAGCAAAACATAGAAGCTGTTGTAAAGCTTATTATAAGAGGACTTAAAAATCCAAAACTATGAGCTGAAATATTTAGCCCTTGACTATTCCGGGAGGATTGTTAGGGGCTTTAATTATGGTATTAAAGAAGAGGCTAAAGCATAATTTTACATTAGAAATATGAGTTTTGTGTGTGACATGCCCTTTGCATTTCTACACAATAATCACTTGATATTACAAGTTACAAAAATAATATATTGTGATTATTGGTTTCATATGATATTATTTATCTACAAGTTACATTATTGTGAAAGTGTAACTTGTAAGGTGAAATTTCATAGCTTAAAGGAGGATTTCTTATGCGTGTTTTTGTAACAGGGGCAACAGGTCAACATCTATACTTGGACCATTGCTTTTTATCTATTGTGAAATAGTTATATTAATTGTAATAAATAAGGAGGAGCTGAAATTGAAAAGTATTGTTTATTATTTTACAGGAACAGGAAACAACTTGCAGGTAGCTAAAAAAATAGCTGAGGCATTGCCGGATTGTAAGCTGGTATCTATGGGTAAAGGGAGGCATGACAGCAATGAAGTGTATGATTATATCGGTTTTGTATATCCCACATATGCCTTTAATTTGCCGCGGCGAGTAACACAATTTATTAGCGAAATGTCACTTGAAAAAAGCAAAAACGCATATTTTTTTGCTGTGACTGGCTGCGGCGGCGCAAGTGGTGTTGCGCTAACTGTTCCTGCCAAAATTTTGTCAAAAAAAGGTGTGACACTTAGTTTAGCAGAGAAAATCAGTATGGTTTCAAATTATGTTGCGATGTATAAAATGAGCGAGAAAAACCCTGAGAAATATAAAATTGCTACCGATAGTATACCTGCATTAGTACAAAAGATAAAAGCTAAAACACAGCAACCGGTGGGTAAGGTGAACAAGCCACTTAATGCAGCAACTGCCATGGGTCAAAAATTAATGTATGTTAGAAAAGACAAAGGTTTTAATGTTTCTGAAGCTTGTACAGGTTGTGGAACCTGTGAGTTAGTTTGTCCTGTTTCCAACATAGTAATGAAAAACAAAAAACCCAATTTCCAGCACAATTGCGAGCAATGTATGGCGTGTGTGCAATGGTGTCCAAAACAGGCTATTAACTATAAGAATAAGACACAAAACAGAGGACGTTATACTAATCCTAGTATTAGCTTGAAAGAATTGATAGAACGCAATAAGTAAAAATGGTGACAGCCTTGGGACTAGGGACGTTCATATATATTTTGAGCAGAGCATAAATTATGCTCTGCTCAATTGGAATTTAGTTATTTTTCTTAAAAACATATGTGCAGTATAAGTATAATCCAAATGTAATAGCTAAAATGAAGATATCAAATCCTGCCACGCCACTTCCTAATACAGCCAGTCTATTTCTTAAGGTAAATGTCAATAACAACAAAATCGCATCTGCAACAGTTGAAATCAATGCTAAATATTTAGAATATATATTTTTGAATATTAAAAATATTGGAGACATAAACCCTGCTAATAAATTAGCAATCCAAAATATCATAAAATATAATGGATAATTTGTGAAGTATTTAATTACTTCTTGTCCATATCCATGAGAAGCATAATAAGTTTGATTATGTGATAACATCATAAAGAAATCATAAATTCCCATTATGTATATAAATATCATACAAAAGGCGATAATCCATAGATGCCATTTTCTACTTATCTTCATACATCAGTCCTCCTTCTATTAATACATAAATTATAAATATATTATACTGTAAATCAAAGGAGAAGGAAAACAATTATACTCTTTATCAATAACATGATGTGACAGAATCAAAAATTATATTGCTTATTTACCAAGTAATCGAAATAATAAAGAACTTTTAATCAATCTAAAATTGACAGATAGACTCATCATATATATAATATAACTAGTTAGTTAGAATAATGGAGGCAGTTCATCATGACTGAAAAAAAGAAAAAAGTCTATGATTCCGATAAAAGTAAAGAGGCTATTCTTGATGCGGCAGAAGAATTATTTGCAGAGTATGGATATTCTGCTACCCGGGTTGATTCAATCGCAAATCTGTCAGGGTATAATAAAAGTCTGATTTATCAATATTACAAAGATAAATTGGGCCTTTATACAAGCGTTATTAAAAGAGCAGACCAATCCGGAAATATAGTTTTTAATACTTTAGCACATGATTTATTAACGGATAAGGATGTTACTTCAGATAAGGCTAAATTTCAACGATTACTGGAAGAGTCTATTAGGATATCGTATAAATTTTTATTGGAGCATCCGAGATATTTAAGAATTTTTGTATGGGAAGCAGCAGAAGAATGGAAAGTACTTAAGAGTATATCCTATTCGCCTGATGATATATCTATGTATTATACTTTAGCAAAAAAAGCTAAGGAAAATGGACTTATACGGCAAAATCTTGACCCCATGATGTTTCCGGTTCTTATGATGAACATGGTAATTCCCTTTATTCAATCCTATAGACGAATAAACGATATGGTAAAAGATGAAGCTAAATGGGAGATATCCGAAGATGAATATATAAATCAAATTGTAAAATTTGTTATTCACGGAATTATGGAACATCCTCTAGTATAGAGGATGCTATAATTTTATAAATTTATAACTAACTAGTTAGCTTAAATATTGAAAGGGGTATGTAAAATGCAGCAAATCTATTATTTTTCCGGAAGTGGGAACTCGCTTTATATCGCAAGAGAATTACACAAAATGTTTCCCAACTCCAATTTAATTCCCATACTTAGTGTAATAAATCTGGACAAAATTGAAGTGAAAGGTGACTCAGTGGGATTCGTATTTCCCATTCATGCCTTTACCTTGCCAATTCCAGTAAAGATTTTTTTGGAAAGGGCGATATTTATTTCGACTTCATACATTTTTGCAGTTGCTACACGAGGTGGATCTCCATGCAATGTTTTCGAAAATATGGATAGCCTGCTCAAGAAAAAAGGTAAAAAACTTGATTCTCATTTTTTTATCGATATGCCTAATAATTTCACACATGTAGCAGAAACTCCCACAGAAGAAGACATAAAAAAGCTTAATGTACTGGCATTAAAAAAATTGGAAACAATAAAGAGTATTGTGGACAGCAAAAGAAAGTATGAGGAAAATAAATTAAATAAATCCTTTTTCAGAAAGCAAATTCTATTTCCGGCATTTTCATTAATACTGAAAAGGACCAAATACTTGAATACCGATAAGAAGTTCTATGCAAATAACGGCTGTACAGGCTGTGGAATATGCACAAAAGTATGTTTATCAAGCAGAATTGAAAGCAATAGCGGTAAGCCATATTGGAAAAATGATTCTTCATGCATATTTTGTTTAGCATGTTTGAATTATTGTCCGCAGCAAGCAATTCAAATTCGTGGGTCAAAATCTAAGAATAAAGGGAGATACCATCATTTAGAAGTAACAGCAAATGAAATAACAAAACAAAAAAGCGCATCTGAAATTTAACTGATTTTTTACAGAATCAATAGGTCTTCATTCCACAAGCTGCATAGAGTTATTGCCATAGGCAATTTTTATAATTAGTAACACAGTACCATAAGCAGTAGTTACATACAGAAGATGTTATAATAAACTTATATAGTAGATAAAATATAAATTGAAAGAAGTGGATAAATTGCCTGAATATCAAAATAGAGAAGAATTAATTTTAGAAATTGAAAAGCGTGCAAAGTTATTTATTGAAGAATTTAATGATATTGATGAGAAAGATAAAGACAAATCAATTGATGGAGTTGACAGAACACCTTCTCAAATGATTGCTTATCAGTTGGGATGGATGAAGCTTATTATAGATTGGGAAAATCAAGAGCAGCAAGGTCATATTGTAATTACACCCGCTCCTGAATATAAATGGAATAATCTCGGTGGTCTGTATGAAAGTTTTTATAAGCAATACAATGGATATACTCTCAAGGAGCTATGCTCTATGTTTAAAGAGGCAGTACAGCAAATTATTGAACTGATAAACAGTTATTCGGATGTTGAACTATTTCAGCAAAACGGAAGAGAGTGGTCGTCATCAACGCCTTCCAATTGGCCAATTTGGAAGTGGATTCACATTAATACTGTTGCACCGTTCAAATCCTTCAGATTAAAAATTAGAAAGTGGAAAAAGTAGAAAACATCTATAGGTTTGTATTGATTTGAAGATGCAGAGGATAAAAATGCATTCACAAAAATCATTAAAGGTATAGGATAGATTAATTTTTATTCTACTATTTGACCACTCGGTCAACATGTGATATATTATAATTAATTATGACCGTGTGGTCAAGGAGGCGTAAATATTATGTCTTTATTTTTTAAAGAGACAGGGAACAAGCAAGGGAAGGTTATTGTATTTATACATGGCGGAGGTATTAGCGGGTGGATGTGGGAAAAGCAATTGGAACACTTTAAGGATTATTATTGCATTGTTCCTGATTTGCCGGAGCACGGAAAAACAATAAATAGTGGAGAAATATCTATAGAAAACAGTGCTAAGCTAATTGCTGAACTTATTGAAAAAGTTGCTAAGGGTAAAAAAGTAAATATTGTTGGACATTCTTTAGGAGCAAAAATTGTTATAGAATTATTAAATAGTACACCGGAAGTTATTGATCATGCAGTTATTGCCAGTGCCTTATGCAGACCTATGCCTCTTATGATGCTTATGCATAAACGTTTAATATATAAACTTACAGTAGAAATGCTTAAGGTGAATTGGATATTGAATTTTCAAGTTAAGCAATTTAAGCTTCCAACAGATATTAATTCTGATTATTTAAAAAAAGATTTTCAGGATATGACGCCTGAAATGATGTATAGAATTTATGATGAAGTATATCAACATTTAGATATTCCTAAGGAACTGGAAAACATACATGTTCCTACCTTGGTGGTTGCAGGCGAGAAGGAATCCAAAGCAATGAAGCAATCCGTTACGGATATAATAAGTATTCTTCCTAATGCAAAGGGTGTAATTATTAAAAATGGATTACATACTTATCCATGGGTAATGTCTGAGAGTTTTAATGAAATTTTAAGAGCTTGGGTAGATGATAAGAATATTAATAATGAACAAGTTTTTGAATTATAAATGAATATTATTGTTTTAACTTTGAGGTGATGGTTTGTATAACAATTTTGATAAATTAGGTGACGATAAAAAGAATAAAATAATCCAAGCAGCCATAAAGGAGTTTGCGGATAAAGGCTATATGGCTGCTTCTACTAATAATATTGTGAAAGAATCTGATATTTCAAAAGGTGCATTGTTTAATTATTTTACTAACAAGAAGAGTTTATATCTTTATGTTACAGATTATGCAATAGAATACTATTTAAATTATATGATGGATAAAATTAAAACTAATAACCCTGATATTTTTCAGCGTGTTTTAGAATGGCAGCAATTAAAAATATCTATATCTACAGAAAATCCAATTGTATATAAGTTCTTCGCGTCTGTATTTATAAATACACCGGAGGAATTAAAAAATGATATTGATG
>JAEZDX010000012.1 GCA_023417975.1 Bacillota bacterium | reverse complement strand
GAGAAAGCACTCTGAGTTCTTCCGTATGCAATCTGTAGGAATAATTCTCTCATTGCTGTGTTTATAGCATCACAAACCAAGTCTGTGTTTAATGCCTCTAATAGTGTCTTTCCTGGAAGTATTTCTGATGCCATAGCTGCTGAATGAGTCATTCCTGAACATCCAATAGTTTCAACTAGAGCTTCTTCTATAATTCCATCTTTTACGTTTAATGTCAGCTTACATGCACCCTGCTGAGGAGCACACCAGCCTACCCCGTGTGTTAAACCTGATATATCCTTTATTTCTTTAGCTTGTACCCATTTTCCTTCTTGAGGAATTGGTGCTGGTCCATGATTTGGTCCCTTAGCTACACATACCATGTTCTCGACTTCATGTGAATAAATCATATTGTATTCTCCTTCCTACATTATATCAATTAAGACTCACTTCAGCTATGCTTATATCTCGGGAACATATTAGTCCCACTGGGTCATAAACATAACCGAACAAATATATTTTAGCAAATATACTCCAATCAAACAATATGTTTATGACAAAAAGCGATATTTTTACTGCTATATACGGAATAAGTTAGCGGAAAAATTATTTTTAATTTTTCTGTTGACAATATATTCTGCCCATGATATTATATGTTTGTTCCTGCCGAAGTGGTGGAACTGGCAGACGCGCTGGACTCAAAATCCAGTGGTGTAACAACCGTGCGGGTTCGATTCCCGCCTTCGGCATCAGTTTTCATGAGAGTTTGAGTAAATCGTTCGGATTTACTCAAACTTTTTTTATTGCCATTTTCTATAAATCTTCTAAAAAATAGGCTTCTTTCTAAAAAAGCTTCTGCTTACATACGATGTGTCCGGTGGTCTTCCATCTTCCCAACAGCAAGACAATACTTTTACTCATCCTCACAAACACTACAACTTATATTTGAAAGAAAATCTACTATTTTAGCTTCCTAAAATCCACTAATGATTTAGAATTTTACTGGCTAAAATTGTAATTTTCCAGTCATAATGGTAGGAGTAATTTCAGAAAATGTCATCTCTCGATAAAAAAACCAGCAGGTTTCCCCATTGGCTACTGTTAATAAAATTCAATTTGTTTGTTATGAAATGAAGCTTTTCAGCGTTACACTTTAACCTTTAAAACAGCTTCATATAGACACCGTTTAGGGATATGAAATGTCTCGATTGCTCTACCACCTATAACTAACAAATATAGAGGTTATCGTTACTGTGAATAAAATTGGATTAGCCGGACTTACTTCATAACCAAGTAGAAAGGTAACAACAGCTATAACAACACAAATTAATAAATACACACGTTTTATATATTTACTTTTTTTAGACTTCAAACGTAGTTTAAATACTTTTTCCAGTAAAAATAAGCCTCCCAAAACAATAAGAGTTAAAATCACACCCAAATACTTATTTATCATTACGACATCTCCCTACAAGTTTATATTTGCAATTATATTGCTAGAATAAAATAATTTATCCACTGAAAATTTTCAAAATTGTATTGTTATTTTTCCATTACATCACTCGCTACATAATCTCGCCAATATCTCAGATGCACTTACTTTTCTAAACCCACTTGGGTCAGAAAATTTAATTGATTCATTTTTATAATAGTCAAACGTATTATGTGCAACCAGTTCTCTAGTTTGTCCAATTATTCCATAAGCATTAATTGATAGAGATAAGTAATGCTTTAAATTATCTCTGTTTTTTCCACCGCTCAAGCGACTTTCACCACATACGGCGTTCCATCAATATATTAGTACTCCTTTAAATCACGCAATTTTCAACGAGTTTACGTAGTTCATTCAATTCAGCTAAAGCCTTTTTATTTACATTTAACTTCTCCATATAGAGCTCTATGGTTCCATAATCCACTGCGTGGATTAGTGTGAATTTTTGTTCCGACTTCTGTATATTATACCAGTAGTTATTGTCTGATAATTATTTAAAAAACCACCACAGTGTTGTTGTGATTAAGTAGCTGAATATAGTATCATAATACGTATTAATCAATCAACACATTTTATATAATCTTACAATATCTATGATTTTGACGCTTCATTCTTAAAATATTCAACATCCATCATATTATATTCAATCATTTTTGTGAAGAACTCATTAAAACTTCTATATCTTTCAATTTCATATGCTGCAAACCATATTACTAATCCTGGTTCTTTTGAACTCGGTTTTGCTAAAAGAAACATATCCATATTATTTTTCGTTGCTGCTATTGGTAGTAAATCATCTTTAGAAAATCCAGTTGCCTCTACTGCCTCATCCCATAAATCTAAAATCCCTGATTCAAATATAAGTACAATTCTGAACCTAGAAAATCGCAAGTTCCATAAAGAGTAATGGTTTGAAAAAAGTTATTCCACCCATTTGCACTTTTTAGAAAATCCCTGTATTCCTCATTAATAACATAAACTAATACTTTTTCAACTTCAATGATATTTTCTTCGCTAGCAGGTAAGTTGGGAGAAAACTGTTGGTATAAGCAATCCTTATCGAGTTTCTTTAATTCACTCTTTACCATTAATAGATTATCAATTAAGCTTTTATTAAACATTTTTTACCTCCTTTAATATTGTCCTACATAAATGAAACATGTACATTTACACCGAAAGTGTTAAATATAGTCACTGATGCTTCTAAACCCAAAGGAACAGCTTCTCTGCTGTAGCTCTCACAATAAAAACCTCCCGTCCGATTACTTTACAAAAGTATATCAAATGGGAGGTTAATTTGCATGGCGGCATTTGTTCTATCTCTAACCAAATCTTCGAATGTCACATACTTATCTACAAATGATAATTTAACTTTTCTTCACTCAAAAGTATAATACTTCTGATTTTACCATTTTTTATTTCAGCCTTCTACTATTAATTAGTTGAGTATATTGTTCACTATAACCTACATATATCTTTTCCTCTTTTTCATTATATCACGTAATAATATTACAAGATAAATCAGTAAAGCTATTGAAAGAACTCTATCTCCTAATCGCTCAATTTCATATAAACCAAGCAAATTCATAATGTTAATTATTGTTATTAATAGAATACCAGCAATACATAGTACCTCCATTACCAACTCGAAGTACTTTGAATTAGTAGTAAATGTAACATCATACAATCTTACAATCTTACAATGGTAACAACGATAAAAATTATATTAACTAAGATTCCATATAAACTCATTTTATCCTCCAATAAAACATCAGTTAATCTAAATAAATAATATTTAAAGAAATAGCTTGAATGCGTTTAATACTATCTATTTATCTCTATACCAAACACTTTTCATTTTCTGATAACTATGCAAGTCGTCCCAAGCAATTCCATAAATAGATAAACCTATTCCACCATATGCTGCTATTGTATTATAAGCCTTATTCTCCTTAAGCGGCGGAATCCGAGTTGATAGAGTAATACCTATAACTGATACCAGGTTTCCGACAGACATATGCCCAGAATTACTTTGTTTACTTCCATAATAGTTAACAATAGTATAATGTTGATTCCAAGAAGCACTTGTCATTTTAATAACCTCTACCCCTAATGTAGTTTTTGTTGTAAATATTCCCTTATTAATTTTGGATTGAGGATAACTTGCTCTATAGACAACGTTTTTTGTTTCAAAATTTTCAACATCCCATCTGGCTTTTGGATAATCCTTGTTATTACTTACATAATTTTGCACCTCATTATCAATATCTTGATTTGTGGGTGTATATCCGCCTATTCCGTCATCTGCCATCTTCCACATAAATCCACTTGGGTCGCTTCGCGTTATGGGGTTATTGCTGCAATAAGCGAATACATTATGTGACAATAATTGCCCAGCGTTTCCAGCCAAAGCATCCGCATTAATAAACCTGCCCCACTCCGGCGAGTAATACCTACTCTGCAAGTAATATAAGCCCGTCTCTGGATCATACCTATACCTAAACTCCAAAGTCTTGATATCTATCCAATTTTCTCAATCCTGAAACTCGTTGACATTACTGGCTTAGCGTGACTAGCTGCAGTTCACCATTGTTGAAACTAATGAACTTAGAACTGTCCATTTCAAAAGCTGTTGCCAAATCAGCTTAGTTTCTACAATGATTTAGAAAGCTTGTAGAATCAAATGGGTTCATTCCTATTTGTATTTTTTACTTCTGGTCACATGTAGAACATAGCTTGGTCTGATTTAGAGCGGATAGGACATATTTTACTCAAATGTAACTACTCTTTACAGAAATTATACCATATATTGAGAAACGCTTTCATCAAGCTTTACCCTTTCCACTCAAATTCAGTTTGGAACTTGGAATTTTCCCTTTCGATCTTGCCCAAAATGTGTCCTTTCTCTGCCCTGGCGCAAAAAAATAAGAAAGCATCCGTCAACTATAAGTATGATAGATGCTTTCCAGTATTCATAGTCCAATCAGTGCTTGTACTTCTCCTTTGTATCCGTATTTTTTTGAAAAATTCAATCATTGCTATCTGAAACATGTCCTTCTGGGAGATGTTTTTTTCAGTGCTGTATTCTCGTATCAAC
The DNA here is from genome assembly GCA_023417975.1 of Bacillota bacterium. Taxonomy (GTDB): domain Bacteria; phylum Bacillota; class Clostridia; order Clostridiales; family Clostridiaceae; genus JAEZDX01. The sequence continues at coordinate 4,167 of JAEZDX010000012.1, read as the reverse complement.
AGGTATAGTCCTGTCACCATGTGCACAGACTTGGTCACACATAGTCATCCTATGACGTATCTAGGCATAGCCATGTCCTCATTGGAATCTGAGTTCAGAAGTTCCAGTAGTTTTTCTTTCTTTGAATCCAATAGTTCTAGAATGTCTAAATGTCTATCGTGACTTTCATGCCCTAGCTTCTTTGCAATATCCCTAGATTCAAGCTTTTTTGAGAACATGGAGATGATTCGTGCTGGCTTACTGCTTACTGCTTGCTCCATCTTCAAACTTACTTAGTACCCTTTCAGTCTTCATCTGCTTTTGATACTCTTCCAGGAGTTGATAGTTTCCTATAGCCTCATTCCATGTATATTGGTGTCTTTGCATGTATGCTTGAAGTCCTTTGTAGTCCTTGTATTTTGATATAGTTGTTTTTCTTCTGGAATCCATTGAATGATTGTAGACTGTTGATTTTCTTGTTGATGGTAGCTGTCTCATACTGCTTTTCAGTAAGGTAGCTTTTTAAAACTTGTGACATAAAATCGTTTGAGTTCTCCTTGAAATTTCACTCCCATATTTTGAATGCAGGACACAAAGCCACCAATGTCTCCGACATAGCTTTCAATGGTCTTTGGACTCTTGCCATCCTTCTTCAAATATCTTTTGAATTTCTCCACAAAATCTGTTGCCATGCCTATTCTCCTTTCAATTGATTTTTTAGCAAAAGAAAAGAGCTAACGCTCTGAACGTTAGCTCCCAATGCTACTATCATTATGATATATATTTAATTTTTCCTTTGTTACTATTAACTTCAATCAGCCCTTGTATGGAGTTTTCACCGCTTACCCTATGTTTCCTGAGCTCGTACTTTAGTAGCTCCTTTTGGGTACTCAATCAGAGTTTTCAGGGTACTTTTTTACCTGCCAGTTACCTCTCACTACAGAATTCTAATTATGCTTCTAGTCTCAATTTTTACTTTATCTGATTTTGAAAGAATCTTATTTAGTAGATAAAATATCTTAACATTTGCAGTGACTTACACCAAATTTTGCAGTCAATTAACCCTTGCCTATTATTTTTCCAATTCTAAGATGTGGAATATATTCTATTACAAAATATTCATTTTCTTGAATCGGGCTATAGTTGACTTTTAAGAATAAAGTTTCATTTGTTTTTAAATTAATTACTTGGATTGTACGTATCTTATCTATGTCTCCAACATTATCATGCGAAATTGTTTTACATTCAATTGTAATACACCTCTCCTGAGCAATATATGGTATATCCATAATGGCAGGAAATAAAACGAATGGTAATGCATACACTGTATAAATTATCATACATATTCTTGCAATCAAATCAAGTTTCTTATTGTATTTAATTATGACCTCTCTTTTTGATGGTATTGCATTTTTGGGGTTTATTATTGTTTTTTTATTCAGAACTCTTACCACAAAATAAATAACTACAATTAGCACAAACAATCTCTCAATGTATACTTTTATTATCAATCCATAATCCACTACCAACCACTCCATATATTAAACTCTACTTTGCAGCTTCCCAATATAATGGGCCGCTACTTATTGTGTTTCTACCTTTACCTGCACTCCACACATCAACTGCTCTAGATTTAAATCCATTTAATATTGAACCACTTAAACCTGACACAAAAGATGATGTAATCCCCTTACAAAATACTGGAGCACTCATTTTACTTGCCGTTCCATTTTTTATTTTAGTTAATCCAGATTGGAAAACTGAAGCCATACTATTCCTTCCTCCTGTTATACCACTCACAGGATAATTCAATACTTTTGATGCAAACCCTCCAAGTGCAGCATCAACTACTGTATTCGCTCCAATTTCTATAATGCTTCTCTTCGTACCACCCGTAAAATTCTCAAGAGTCTGTCCAACAGCAGTTCCTAACCCTGCTGCAATAGCTCCTCCTGCTACTGCTCCAAGATATATACTTGCAACTCCACCTGCGCACCTCCAATGCCAGCACCCACATATGACTGCCAAGAACTAGAAGGTGTAAATATATCCAATCCACTCTTTCCAGCTAGCATATTTGATGTAACATCGCCAATATATTGTCCAGCAACTCCTGCAATCGCACCAACACAAGCAGCTATTGCATCATCTAATCCAAACCAGTATCCAGTTGAGTCTGATTTATTAACTGGATTATTTGCACAGTACGCAAACATGTTTGATGATAATAACTCACCTTGTACACCAACATGTCCATCTGCATTAATAAATAGGAATAGGTAAGACTTTGATACAATCTCCGCCTTTTCCCCCGCACCGTACAAGCGACTTTCACCGCATACGGCGCTCCATCAATATATTAGTACTCCTTTAAATCACGCAATTTCCAACAAGTTTACGAAGTTCATTCAATTTTGCTAAAGCCTTTTTATTTAACTTTAACTTCTCCATATAGAGTTCTATGGTTCCATAATCCACTGCGTGGATTAGTGTGTCTATATCTTTTATAACATATATGAGATTATTGTAGCTGTCCAATCCATCCATCAAGGTTGGAATCTTTCGGTGTATGTGCATATTTTTAAATCTTAAGGGTTGCTTTGTTATTGCACATTTACCATCCTGTCCGATGTATAATGATATTCTATTATCATTATACTCAGTTCCTCTGCCTAACTCCGGATTTCTCAGAAAGTATCCTATGATGTATGAGTAATCTCTTTTAAGATTACTGTGAATTTTTGTTCTGCCTTCCGCTGAATATTGGCATATTCCTCTTTGAAAGCACATAGGATGCTTAGTTCTAATTCCCCTTATTGGAAATAGTGCTACTCCAGCAATGTACGTTACCTTGAAATTGTAGTCTCCATATAGTCTTTCGAAAGCTTCAGTTTTCGTTCCTGTACTGCTTCGTATACTTCTTGTACCATTATATAAGGCTCTTTTAACTAAGAAAGCTATTTCTCTAAAGTCATAACTGACGTGCGTAGCTATTTTATAGTAGTTATGCCATCCTATTATCTTAGAGTTATAGTTATTTACTGTTTTCGCTGAGGGATTCTTCTTAATTGTTTTTATTTCTTCGATTATTCCCTTTATTATCTTCTTCCTTGTTTTCTCACTAACGTGAGATTTAACAACATACTTATTTTTCTTTGGCTTAACCTTTAATTTAAAGCCTAGGAAGTTGGAATAATTTTTACGAACATTGACAACCTTTGATTTCTTAGGACTTATATCAAGATTGAGTCTTTCTTTGAGCCAATCTTTAACTGCTGCAAAAGCCTTTTGAGCTGTTTTTGCATTCCTGCAAAATATCTTGGCATAATCTGCATATCTTACTATGTACATTTCCTTCAAAGCAGTTTTCTTAAGGGCTTTGTACTTTGCATTTTTAAATTTATACTTATGCCGTGTTTTCATATACTGCCATTGGTTTGAAATCCACCAATCCAGTTCATTTAACACTATATTTGCCAGTAACGGACATAGGACTCCGCCTTGGGGAACCCCTCGGCTGGGTATACCGATACCTATAATTTCTGCTTTCATCATGGCAGATATTATTGAGAGCAGTTTCTTGTCCCTTATTCCAATTGCCCATATTTGCTTCAGCAATTTCCCATGGTCTACATTATCGAAAAAGCTTTTAATATCAAGCTCTACAATATAATGCATCTGCGACATATTCATAAGAAACATTGCTCTGGCAATAACATGCCCAGTGCTTCTGTTAGGTCTAAAACCATAGCTATGCTTGTAAAACTTTGCTTCGCAAATGGGTTCAAGAACTTGTTTAATACACTGCTGAATAAGTCTATCTTCAATAGTTGGTATACCTAAAGGCCTTACTCCTCCGCCTTCCTTTTCTACGTCTTTTCTCCTTACTTTATGAGGGGTAAAGTATTCAAGCCTATTTCTAACATAAGCGATAGCGTTTTTGGGCTCTATTTCACCAACGCTGACGATGGTGTTTTTATTTACTCCCGGTGTTCTACTGCCCTTATTTTTCTTTATATTTCTATATGCAAGTAAGATATTTTCCCTTGAAAGTATTGTTGTCATTAAATTTCTAAAATTTTTCCCCTCAGAACTCTGTTTATAGAGTCTGTCCTGTATATTTTGAAAATTATAATATTCATTATTTCTTAGTTTTTTCTGTTTTTCTTGCTTCGTTCTCGTCGTCAT
>JAEZDX010000007.1 GCA_023417975.1 Bacillota bacterium | reverse complement strand
ATCCTACTCCTTTTATAAATTCTACCGTCCCTTTACCATCGTCCTTTATATTTAACAAGATGCAGCTTTGCTTGAAAATTAAATCAACAGTAATTATTTTTGCTTGTCCATATTTCGCACAATTTGTAAGTGCCTCTTGAATTGTTCTATATATAGTTACATCTACTGTAGGACTTAATCTATATCTGTTATCGGATAAATTCAACTTCACTGCAATTCTAGTACTTTTCTCAAACTCCCTTATCAATTGTTTTATGGCACTTACTCCCGTTAACTCTTCCAGATTAGCCGGCATTATCTCCCTAACAGATTTTCTGATTTCTGATAAGGTATCTCTTGCAAGCTGAGCTGCCTTTTCTAATTCCTTTTTTGTCTTCTCCTTGTCCTTATCAATAAGCTTACCACATATGTCCAATTCCATTATTAAAGCTGTCAATTTATGCCCTGCATTATCATGGATTTCCCCTGCAAGTCTATTTCTTTCACTCAATACTGTCATTTTTTCAACTTTTTCAGAGTACTGCTGCAATTTTTTGTTAGCAGACTCCAGCTCTTCTTTTGATGCTTTTAATTCCTCATATAATGCTTGAACTTCTATTTTCATATGCTGTTCTCTATTTATTACATAGGAAGATGCTGCAAAAAATGACATCATTACCGCATTAGCCAGGGAATTCATAGCTATGTCCGTTAACCGTATATTACCGTTAAACTGGATATTGCATACAATAGTTGCTGCATATATTATGGCGTCCATACATAAAGCTCTTTTTAAATCAAAAAACAGATGCACATCAACAACAATAATAAATAAAAATGCAATTACCGAAGAATCTAAGTATTTATACATTACTATTATTGTAACTATTTCAATGAATATGGTTAAGACAACCATTCTTTGTCTATCTGATAGCACTCCAATTCTAAGTGATGAACTAATCAAAACTATAAGAAATAAGGCTGTAAAAGCTACACCTTTAAATACAGACCCTTTATTCAGCGCTAATGAAAAGATAAAAACTGCAATATATGTCAAATATCTTGATGCCACAAGATATTTTATATTTTTATGATCCAAAATAATCCCCCTCCCACTTTACTGTAAATATGTATATATATATACTATAATATCTCTTTAAGTAATATCAACTAAAATAGTTATATTAAATTTAATATGCACCTTTACAAAAAAAGTGACGTTTGTATGTCACGTCACTTTTTCCTCATAATTGCTATATCATATGGATGGATAATATACCGTCATTATAGCTTGCTTTTACCACTTCTTTATTATGAAGCTTTGAGGGAAGTACAAAGCTTCTTTTTTCATTTTTAATAGATATGCTGAGTTCATCGCCTTTTTGATATATATTAAGTTCGCTTTTATCTATAAAAGGCAATTTTATATTAAAATCGTAACCCGAATCTGATGACTTTTCAATGGTAAATATTTTGTCTTTAAACAGTATCTCTTTAGGATCTTCCTCATTATAAATTTTCTTCCCAACATTCAGCAGCATGTCATATTTTCTTATCTCATTATCCATAAGTTCAACTTTAAAAACCGGCACCGGACTAAAGCTATCATAGATATTTTTAATGGCAGCATCTTGAATATCAGTCCATTTTTCAAAATATCCCTTAGCTCCCTCCTCAGAAAATACTTTATTTATTATTACAGCATCCAGATTAAAATTAAATAGATGTAAATAAGAGAAACTCCTCTTAGCCTCATTAATTACGATTTTCTCAGGAGTTGTAACAATCCTGATACTTACTTTTTCCTTATCCAGCATTAGTGAATGCAGCGCATCCAGCTTTGAATATAGCAGTTCTATTTCATCAAAAACCTTATTATCCGGCATAGGCAGCTTTATTGTAGCTTCTATTAAGGGCTTTGCAAGTTTTGCTCCTTTTTTCTTTACCGGAAAGATCTTTTCCATCCACCATTTAAATAGTTCGGGGAACTTTAATAAAGACATAGTCTCTCCTGTAGGTGCACAATCTACTATTAGTACATCATATTTTCCTTCGTCATCAATTTGCTTTATTTTAAGTAAAGCCAATAGATCCTCAAATCCCGGAAAAACCAGTAGTTCTTCAGTCTGGATAGATTCTCCGGATTTAAACTGCATTAATTTTTCTATATAAGCTTTTACATTTCCCCAAATACCTTCATTTTCAATGATTGTGTCTATCTCAAGTGCCTGCAAATTATTACATATAGTTGTAGGACTATTAGTTAACTTCTGATCAAAGCAATCACCAAGACTATGAGCTTGATCCGTACTCATTATGAGCACCTTTTTGCCATCCTGAGCTATTTTGCAAGCTGTTGCTGCAGCTATGCTTGTCTTTCCTACTCCTCCCTTTCCTGTATACAAAATAATTCTCATTATAAATTCCTCCCTCTACTCATTTTTAGGAAAAGTCAACCTCAACCTTTTTAGTTTTACTTTCTGACCTTTTCGGACTCTCTTTTGAAATATCAATAGCTATATCCTTTATAAACTCCACGGATTTTCTTCCAAGCTTTTCAACTTTTTCCTTTATACTTTCAGGTAATACTTCCTTTATAGCCTCATACCTTAACATTTCAGCCATAATCATCTTCTTTACAAATTGCTTATTCATAGTTAACACTCCTTTTCGAAATATATTTGCAAATGTGCTTCATTTAATTTTGCATTACTAATTGAATATTGTCTTAGTGTATTCGGTATAGGAATATTTCTTTTGAAATTCCCGATTTTTATTATTATATCTGTCCCTGACTGGAATAAATCAAAATCCCTCTTATCAGTGAATGGAATATTAAGCTCCAATTTATAGCCATTATCGATCTTTTCAAAGGTTTCATTACTATTTGCTTTTAACACATCGAAAATATCATCCTGATCAAGTACATCATCAACAATTCTTTGCAGTCCTTCAAATCCGTTTATATCAGTGTCATACCACTTAATTTTATATATTGGCATATTAATAAAAACCGAATAAATTTCGTCCATATATTTTTGCTGAATGTCTTTCCATTTATCAAAGAAAACATTATCTATGTCCGTAGGTATCAACCTGTTAACAAACAAAGCATCAACATTGAAATTGTATAGATTTAAATACATGTAGTTTCTTTTTGTCTCTTCAACTACCATTTTTTCAGCTATTGATACAAGTCTTATACTGCACACTTCTCTATCCTTAAGCATTTGTTGTAATTTTAGGAGCTTCAAATAAAGCTTCTCAATATCATTCATTGCTTCACTGTCTGGCATTTCAACCTTAAGCACAGCCTTTGAGACAGGTCTTAGTATTTTCATTGCCACTTTCCCAATAGGAAATAGCTTTTCCATATACCATGCTAACAGCTCAGGTAATTTCAATAATGAAAGTGTTTCTCCTGTAGGAGCACAGTCTACAATTATCAAATCGTATAAGTTTTGATCATAAATATCTTTTATTTTTAAAAGAGAAAATAGCTCTTCCATACCAGGGAATACTACTATATCTTCGAAACTTTCCTCATCCTTCTCATTTGAAAAAGTTATCATTTTCTTAAATGCTCCCGAGATAGCTCCGTAATGTATTTCCATTTCATAATTAGGATCTATCTCCAATGCCCATAAATCTTTGCACACCTCTTTAGGCTCATTACTAATCTTGGCCATAAATATGTCACTTAAATTATGAGCCATATCGGTACTCACAATAAGAGTTTTCATGCCTTCTTTAGCTGCCTTTAAAGCATGAGCTGCTGCTATACTTGTTTTACCTACGCCACCTTTACCAGTAAAAATAATTATTCTTGCCATATTGTCCCCTCCTTAATTCATTGTCGGAATTATTCGTTTCTCGAAGTATATTTTAATAAAACAACTCAGTTTCCTGAGTCATTCAATGTTTATTTTTCTTATTTTCTTTACATCAGCTTTTTCTGAATTTATATGTTCTCCTTGCCTAAGTATAATAATGACTTTTTCTAGGATGCCTGCCGCTGCTGCCTTTTCTTCCTCAGTTAATGAGCTATAAATTCTCTCAACATAAATTTCTATAATTTCTTTTTCCTTCTTTATAAACTCCTTAGCCTTATCAGTTAATGTAATTTGTACAATTCGCCTATCCTCATTGCTTCTTATTCTCTCAACCATTTCCTTCTTTTCAAGTCTGCCAATTACACCTGTAGTAGTATTCAACGGAGCATTAATATACTCCGAAATTTCTGTCATGTTTGAGGCATTGTATCTATAAAGAAATAAAAGCGAAAGTATTTCATTCTTGGAAAAATCCAAGAAAACGCTGCTCCACTGATTTGGAAAAAATAAAAACTTAAATTTATCTATATAATTAAAAATTATGTTTTCTAAATCCATAGCCTTCCTCCAATTACTTCTTGTTACGAAGTATATTTTAATTCTATCACCGAAGTATTTTAATGTCAATAGTTTTATTTTCTATTGGTACCATGCACACTTACTTCTCATACAATAATAATGAGTATTAATTCGACTTAAAGAAATGAGGAGTATAATGATTACTATATCCGGTAAAATAACAAATGCTGAATTACTTTTACAGGAATATACGCCAGCCACCATACAACACAAGCTTATAGATATCCTATCCTCAAGCGATGCTGTTTATGACTATAAAACCATAAATGAATTAAAATTTGAATTGGATATGAGAAACAGCATAATTGAAGCAGCCAGAATATTGGACGGCAATTATTTCAAATTCAGAGTATTTAAAAAAGCTGTATGTAATTCAGACTATTGGGAACTTACAGATGAAGGGGGCTTTCTGCTGAAAGAAAATGTCAAGCCCTTCGACGCAGTAAATGACATCTTCGAGAACGGATATAAATATGGTACTGAATGTTCCACCGCAATAATAATTATTTATTACGGTGCTCTTCTTAAGCTATATCCTGCAGAGTTGTATAATAGCATTTTTAAATCCATTCAGCTTATGAACTGGCACTACATCGATGACACACTTGATGTTTCCAGGTATAAGAATGTACCGGATTACCTTCCGGGAGATTGCAGATACTTTGTAAATCCTGACTTTGACCCCGAAAAGCCTGAATGGCAAGGTGAGAACGTAATTGATCTCGGTAACGGCCAATACTATGGGCATGGTTTGGATATAGGTGACGCAAATCATATTATAAAATCTCTTAATAAATACAGAAAGTCAAACTCAACTCAATCAGCTTATTTAAAAGATTCTTCCATACGCCCCAACTTCAAACACCTTTATGATATATATTTGAATTACACCTCTGCCAGGTTTTGGGATGATTCCACAGATATATGGAACAACTACAGGTTTTTTATATAACCTATGTTTAGGAGATGCCGTTAATTATGCGTGCATCTCCTATATGCTTATATTCATAAATTAATTCATTATTCGCTTGTAATCCACTTAGTCAGCTCTGCTGCAGGTTTCCTTGTGGCCATCTTTTTTTCCATATCAGCATAACCTAAATAAACAAAAGCCAATATCTCATCCTTTTGCTTTAATCCGAAAAATTCCTTCATTTTAGGATGATAACAAGCCTTACCCGTCTTCCAATATGAAGCTACCCCTAAAGAATGGGCTGTAAGCAGCATATTTTCTATAGCTGCATAGACGGCTCCTAATTCCTCCAATCTTATAACCTTTCCATCCTCTGTAACTTCTGCTGCTACAGCCACAATTACCGGAGCTCTGAAAGGTTTGTTTTTTTCCTTCTCGAGTTTTGCTCTCCCTTGTTCCGTTTGAACATCTATACCGGATTGAACCGCAATTTCTTCCATCACCTTTGACAGTGCTTTTCTTCCATCACCGCTTATTACAAAAAACCTCCATGGTTGAGTTATATATCTGTTTGGAGCATATACTGCCGCTTCAATTATTTGTTCAATAAGCTCTTTAGGAATTGATTCATCTTTTACTTTACCTATAGATCTTCTCGTTTTAATTGCATTAATAACGTCCATATAAATTCTCCTTTCAAAGTCACTATTATTATTTATATTATTCATCCATTGAGTTTACCATTAGTAATATAATCACTTTCATTTTACTTTTCATTTTTAGGCCACTTTTTATCTTTGTAAACCGACTTTCCGCTTACTTTGTTAAAGCTGCCTGGCTTACGTTGAAGACCATACTCCACAACTTTTCCTCCGTATATGTCCTTCTTATCAATTTTTATTTTATAAAATCTTGCAATCTTATTTATCGTCTCTTCTTCTATTTCCGTCACAATAGAAAGAGCTGCACCATTTTTGCCTGCACGACCTGTCCTTCCTACTCGATGTAAGTAATCCTTTGGATCCTCAGGCACTTCCAAATTGAACACATGGGTTATTCCCTTTATATCCAAGCCTCTGGCTGCTATATCTGAAGCTACCAAAAGCTGAACCTTACCGGTTCTAAAGCTCTCCAAAGCTCTTTGTCTCTGTTCTTTTTCATTTGTTCCATGAATTCCTTCTGCCTTTAGCTTATGATATTTAAGCTTTTCTGTTGTAATTTGTATATCTTCACTTTTGTTGATAAAAACAATTGCCTTTTCAGGATTTACTGCATGTATAAGCTTTCTGAGAACTTCAAACTTATCTCTCCTGTCACAGACAAAATAATAATTGTCAATATCTGCATTAACAGCATCTCTATCCTCTACCATGATAAGCTCCGGGCTTTTCATAAACTCCCGGGCTGCTTCTATTGTTTTAGATGAAACAGTAGCCGAGAACATCATAAGTTGCCTGTCCCTCAAAGTTGTCTTAATTACTGCTTTTACGGTTTCAATATTATTTTTGTCCAGTAATCTATCAGCTTCATCTATTCCGATTGTTTTTACAGTATGTGCAGATATTTTTTTCTTTTTTATCAGTTCCAATATTCTTCCGGTTGAGCCTACTATAATATGTGGTTTTTCTTTGAGCTTTTCTATCTGCCTCGTAATATTTGCATCTCCTATTATAGGCACAGCACTTACTGATTTTCCTGCTTCCTTTGAAAGTTTCTCAATTTCTTTATGTATCTGTATTGCAAGCTCATGGGTAGGAGCAAGAACCAATACCTGCATCTCTCTTTTATCCGTATCCACCATTTGAAAAATCGGCAATACATATGCTAAGGTCTTACCCGTTCCCGTTTTGGATTGACCTATGATGTCTTTTTTTTCAATAGCGAATGGAATAACTCTCTTTTGTATTTCTGTAGGTTCGGTTATTCCTTGCTTTCTCAAGGCTTCTATAATAGCTGCGTCCAAATTTAATTCTTCAAATGAATTACTCAATTTTTTATCTCCAATCAACTTTTTTATTTTTTGCATAGACCATAATAAAAGTCTTCCATTGTGCCGGACAAAAATGTACTGGACTTTCTACGTTCTATATATGTAAATATTATTATCTCACTATTTTACAATAATATTGATGTATAAGAAAAGGCTTTTCTTGTAAGAATATTAATCTAAGCCATTTAAAGCTTTAAATATCTCCTCTACAACTATATAACTATGTAACCATATAGCTAGCTTTAAATATGCTTATTTTCTAAATACATATACCAGGGGGTAAGATAATGGATAAAGTAAAGACCTTAAAAATTACAGATTTAAAGAAAGGAAAAGATGAAGATTATACCTCTCGCCAGATTGATATATTGCAGGAAGTTACGGCTATTGAAGAAGATACTATTACGGACCGCTATGGTAATGCCTTTGTTGTTGAAATAGATGAAATAGTGGATGATAATGTTATTCGTGATGCTGTTGATGCCGGCGCAAAAGAGGTTGAAATGTTTAAAACTGCTTTTAATGAGGAAATCGCAGAAGAAATGCTGGAAAGAGCCGATGGTGCTTGGGTTGGTTTTGCTGAATATGAAGTTGCTTACTTTAAAGATAAGAGTGATGCAAAGATTTGCGAAGACTTATTGGAAGAGTTGGATTAACACATCTAATTTTGTAAGTTTAAGAAGGCTAAAACCAACGTATTAGTTACGTTGGTTTTAGTCATAATCATAATTTATTTTTATATTCACTCATGCTTTTATGTCCTTACATTTATATGATTTGTTCCGGATGGTACTTTCAATAAGTAAAACGATTGAAACAGGCTATCCTTAATTTTCATCATTTCCAGCTTTAAGTAGTAATTTTGCATACCATAAGCTTGAATGTAATTACTCATATCATAAAGATTAAAGCCTTTTATGAGATGGCTTGAATCTACTATTAAAGATGCCTCATTTTTAAGAACAAATGAAAATAATGCCATAATAGTTGTTGTTCTATATCGGTAAAGCCCCGGATCTTTCATTTTCAGTTGAAAAATTAAGTAATTAAACACATGAGTTGAAAGCTTCCTTGGTGCGCTCAAATCAACAGTGACAAAAATAGAGTTCTTCATAGCTTCAGCCGTTGGATTATTGATATCTTTATATTATATTCAACGAGCTTTATATAAATGTATGCTACAAGCTTTATTCAAGGAGTGTAATTATGAAAAATGAACTTAAAGAGATTAAGGTAATAGTACGAAAGGATTTTGCCGGTCTGCCAATACCCTCTAAAATTCTTGTATTAGATGATAATGAGCAAGCCCAATATGAGGTAAGCAGAATCATAAGAAGAGATAATGAGATCATAGATGGAGAGGCTACAACTATATATACTTGTCTTATTCAATATAATAACAAAACAAAAGCTTGTGATATAAGATATTATCATAACTCAAAAAAATGGTATCAGAGGGGAAATTAAAATGCAGGAATGTGTCTATGGTATTCTGAAATGCAGAGTTTTGGAAACGAGTCAAGTCAAAGGTAAAACTCCCCATTTTCATATTCATACTATCGCAGACAGTATTCATTATAGAGTTGCAATCAACATAAAATCTGAAGTTTATCCCTATGACTTGCTTTATTATATAGATTATAATTTCAAAAATGCACTAACATCAAAATTGTCTGAGTTTCCTTTTGGATTCTATGAATTAGGTCCTAATATAAAGCAAGAATTCGGCCTGGACTACATACGCGGGAACTTTTTTGATTTAAATAAGTTTGCCCCCTTACCTGCTGAATGTCCAGGTCCTGATAATGATTTAAACGAGAAAATCCGTACCTTAACCCACAAAGCACTTCAAAACCAAAAAACAATACTGTATGTTTTTGGTAAGAAATGGGGTCCTGAAGGAAGAAAAGATAAGTACTTTCACTTTTCCCCAAGCAGCGGCATCCATTTTATTCATATGAATCAAGCTAATAGTACAATAGGCTCAAACGCCTTTAACTCATGGGAGGATGGAGCACTTCTTTTTCACTTTCTCCCTGAAGATAATTGGAGTGCAATATTTCTTGCTTTTCAATCACGCAGGACTCTAGAATAAATATTATTTCATGATACCTCCTTTTTTGAATCGTATTTATATAACAGCAGCATAAAAAATGAAAATACAAACATTATAGACCCGGTAAACATCCACCCTCTGCCTATGCTAGTCATGGCTATAAAGCTCCCCATAACAAGTGGCCCGATTGTTTGTCCCATATTCATTATGAGCGGAAGTACTGAGTTTATTCTTCCTCTGTGAGATGCAGGGGTTCGATTTGCGACAAAAGGCATTGAACATGTAGTAACAATTATTTCCCCTATGGTAATAATGAAATTTGAAGCAATATATGCAACCATTGTATTCACAAAACCAAGCATTCCAAACCCTATGGAATACAATATTCCTCCGGCAAATATGACCTTCAAATCCTTAAATTTAGCTATTAACGCCGTTAATACAGGTGTTAACACTATTACTAAAACTGCATTAAAACCCATAAACCGTCCAAAAAACACAGCTCCTTTATTAGGATAAATGTGTTCAAGATCTATTGGGTACAAAAATCCTAACTGCGAATAAACGAAATTATAACCAAACATTACAAAGGCATAAAAAATAAGTATAGGTCTTGATAACAATACTTTTAAAGTTGACCCCTCAAGCCTTCTTTCATCTTTTCTTTCTTCCTCCATATTATCCTCAGTTTTTTGTATAGTCTCTTCTACGAACAGAAAAATAAGTGCTGTAGAAATTAAAGTGGTAATAGCATCTCCAATAAATAAAAGCCGCAAGTGTTTTTCAAAGAGTACTCCCCCTATTAGCGGAGAAACTGCAAAGCCTATATTCATACCCATATAGAATAAAGAATAGGTTGCTTTTCTGTTATTAGGATTTGTTAAATCTGCAATCATTGCTCCTTGTGCTGGCCAAGCCATATTCGATAGCATACCTGCAGCGATTAACAACGGAACCATTGCCACATTACTCCCTAATATGCTTATAATTATGTAGCATGCTGCAGAAAGTGATGTAAATATGATAACCAATTTTTTCCTCCCGAAACTATCGGTAAGCTTTCCTGCAAGCAGACTGGTTAACATAAATAAAATGCCTGCTACAGACATAACTATGCCAGCAATATCGGCCGAAAAACCAATCTTCTTCGTAAGTATAAGCGTCATAAGCGGAAATATAAAAGAGCCTGTAGCATTTATTATTCTGGCAATAAAAAGTATATATACTTCTCTAGGCAGCCCTCTGTACGGCCCCAACAAGGCCAATACCCTATTACTTGAAGTATCCATCTGCCTCCCCCTTTTTGTTTATAAATTATTTACATTTTTTTATTATAGCATTACTTTTGAAGCAAATCCTTCAGTTTATAAAAAAATGCAAAAAAACTTTAAATTTTTCTTGCATAATAAACCATATGATTGTATAATTATTCGCAGACAAGAAATTTTAAATGAATTAATAAGAATTAAATATTTTAGTACTGGGGGTAGATCGATGGAAAAAATGGTCTTTGTGGTAAGAAAGGCTGTAGAGGAAGATATTCCTCAAATACAAAAAATAACAAGGGAAGCGTTTGAATCATATACGCATGATGCAGAAATTAATTATCCGCTTACTGCACTTTCCGAAACTTATTATGATATAAAATTTGACCTTGAAACAAAACTGGTTTTGGTTGCAGTAGTAAACAATACTGTAATCGGCAGCGTAAGGGTTGAAATAATGCCTGACAAAACTGCCTATTTAAGCAGATTTGGAGTAAGCTCAGACTATCAAAATAATGGAGTTGGAAAAGTATTAATGAATGCAGTGGATACTTCAATGCAGGAGTTGGGTATAAATTATTTATATTTACACACCGCTTCAAGAATGCTGTCACTTGTTAGATTTTATTACGGAAGAGGTTTCTATATTGAATCCACCGCAAAGGACCGAGGATATATAAGAGCTTTATTGTGTAAAGAATATTTACCTGCGCAAGCAGAAAAACCTGTAGATATGTTTGTTGCAAATTGTGCAGTTATTTGATAGATAGTGCCCGGGCTAATTAAGTCCGAGCACTTTTTTTACTATTTCAAATTCTCAAATATCTTTTTCACCTTCGGAACTACATAATGACTTCCGCCTCTTCCTTTTACATCTTCTATCATGGATATAACCAAAAGCTTTGGATTATCCGTATTAAGAGCAGCGAACCAGCCTAATTCCGTTCCGTTAGTATCATTTTGAGATTGTTTTATCTCCGCGGTACCTGTTTTTCCCGCTAAATTAAGTCCGTTTATAAACGCCTGATGTCCTGTTCCATTAGGACTGGCTATTACTTCCTTTAAATCCTTTAGCACTTCATTGGCAGTTGCCTCTGACATCACGTTATTTTTCCAAAACTCGGCCGAAGGGCTATCCTTGTATTTTAAATATGGCTTAATCATATTTCCCTTATTAACGAAAGCCGAATATATTGAAGCTAAATGCACGGGGTTCATCAATATCTCCCCTTGACCGTATCCACTGTCAGCCAGTTGAACTTCATCCTTAATTTTTCCGTCGGCATCAAATTGTGATGCTGTCATGCCATATTCAAAAGGTACCTTTTCACCTATTCCAAATTTCTTTACATTTTCTATAAACTTATCACTGCCTAT
>JAEZDX010000092.1 GCA_023417975.1 Bacillota bacterium | reverse complement strand
GAACAGAGGAGGTAGGCATAATGAAAAAAGCTGGGATTTTATTGCTTTGTTTTTTGGTAATAATGCTAGGAGGATGTTGGGATAAGGTAGAGATTGACAGAAATGCTTTTGTTTCATCTATAGGGGTGGATGTAGGTAAGGATATAAAAGAAAAGAAAAAAGAAAAGGAAGCAAAACCTGATGAACCTTTTTCTGAAAGAGATCTTGAAAAATTAAATGTAGTATATGCGTTTCCGGACATAAGTAAATATTCGGCACAAAACACTCAAATACCATCGGATAAGCAGGTTAAAGCACAGGCATATTCTATGGAGGATGCCATGGCAAAGGCAGCGGCTAAAAGCAGCAGGTCATTAAATTTAGGCCACGCCCAGCTTTTGATACTCAGTGCGGAACTGCTTCAGTATGAAGAGACTGTGAAACAGGTAATAGATTATTTGTCAAGAAACCCAATGCTTAATAGAACAATGTATGTCATGATTTGTGAAGGTGATGTAGAGGAGTTTTTTAATTTTAAGCTTGGAATGGAAAATACCTTGGGGGCCTATATTATGGGGCTCATGGAGAATAGTAAAAGAAATGCGTCCATTATTCCTGTAAAGCTGAACGAATTTCTTGTGCTTCTAAGTCAAAACGGTAATGCAATAGTTCCCGCGTTAAAAATAGATAAAGAGAAAAATGAAATGCTGTTGGACGGAATTGCTATCATTAAAGAGTATAAAATGACAGGACTGCTGTCGCCGCAGCAGACATCGACTGTAGAAATGCTCAGAGGAAAGCTTGTTAGCGGTAAAAGGGTAATTTATAAAGACGGAATACCAATAGACTACCTTATAGACGGTCTACAAAGAAAACTTAAAGTGTCACAATCAAATGGAAAACTATTCTTTAGTGCAGATATTACAATAGAAGGAAAGATAAGAGAGTATACTTTGGATAAGGAGCTTTTTAGCCTAAATAGTATTCATGAGATTCAAAATTACTTTAACTCCTCACTTAGTGAAGAAGGAGAGAGAATGGTAAAGTTTGTTCAGAGTGAGTATGGGGTTGATATATTTGGCTTCAGAGAATATGTTGAGAAATATATGCCTGATCTTTGGGATGTGATTAGGGATAATTGGGAAAGCAGCTTTAAGCAGGCTGTAATTAATGTAAATGTAGATACAAATATCAGAAGAATAGGTATAAAAAAATAGGTAGGATATGAATAAAAAAACGATATATGGTAAAAATTACTAGTATAAACAGTGGGTGGGAGGAACTTATTAATGAAAAGATTTATACTGGTAGTATGTATTATGGTTATAACGGTATTTGCATTCAATGAGGTAGTATATGGTAGTATTTCGGGAAACGGAAAAAATGATGAAAAAGTATTAAATTCTGTAAGCAGTAAGCTTATAAGATTTCATGTTATTGCTAATAGCGATAGTGTTGAAGATCAAAATCTAAAACTGAAAGTAAAAGATGAAGTAATTAAATTTATGGCTCCTATGCTTAAAAACAGCAATAGTATTGAACAATCAAGAGAGATACTTAAGAAGAATGATTCAAAGATAAAAGAAATTTCAGCAAGAATTATTAAGGAGAACGGTTACGAGTACAAGGTAAATACCTCTCTTTCTAAAGAGAATTTTCCGGTAAAGACCTATGGAAATATAACACTCCCTGAAGGCAAATATGAAGCATATAGGATTCTCATAGGAGATGCAAAGGGAAAAAACTGGTGGTGTGTAATGTTTCCGCCGCTATGCTTTGTAGATGTTACAAAGGGAGAAGTTGCCGATAAGGAAACTAGCGCTGAAATGAAAAAAGTATTAAATGATGATGAATTTAACTATGTGGACAATGAAAATAATAAGGTTGAATTTAAATTTAAAATTGTAGAAATCTTCAATAACTTGAAGGCACTAATAAAAGGATAACAATAAAACCGGCATATAATTACTTATGCCGGTTTTATTGTTATATATAAAAGCTTTCATAATTGTTAACAAGTTCATTCAACAGACAGTAAATATCTTTTCCGCTGTTTGGTTTGGCATACTTTGTATAGTTTGCTTTCAGAGAGGTTAGATATTTAGGAGTTCTAAGAAGCTCATTTATTGTTTTACTGCAGCTGTTTATGTCGCCTAAGTCTACAGCCAGATTGTTACGAAAAAGAAATTCTGCATTTTTTTTCTCTTGACCGGGTATGGCAGTAAATAATGCTAAAGGTATTTTGCTTATCAATGCTTCAGTAACAGTGAGGCCACCGGGCTTCGTAATTAGTAAGTCACATGCTTGCATAAATTGACTGACTTCGGAAGAGTAGCCGATGAGCCTTGTAGTTTTCTTTGCAGAATTGCTTATGTCATATAGCTGAGACATTAACTTTTTGTTATTTCCGGTAATTACGATTATTTGAATTTCCTTTTCAACCTTCTGAAGCTCATTGTATATAACATTTATTTTACCCATACCCATACTTCCGCCCATAATAAGTATAGTAAAACTGTCTTCTTTTAGATTCAGTGCATTAAGGGTAGATTTTCGAGAATGTGTTTTTAAAAATTCCGGTTTAACAGGTATACCTAGAGGATAAACAAGATCTTTGTGCACACCTCTCTTTTTCATTTCTTCTACCATTTCATCATTGGATACAATATAAGCATCTATATTTGGATGTATCCAAAAGCAGTGAGGCGCATAATCGGTAAGTATAGCGGCAACAGGAATTTCTAATATCCTCTTTTTCTTAATAATTGACATCATTTCAGTAGGAAATGGGTGAGTAGTAACAATTATATCCGGATTAAAGTCTTGTATAAGAGGAATAAGCTTATAAATTATGAATTCGTTTATTTTATTACTGAAGCTTGCAATTCCATCTTCTTTTTCAGCCAAATCGTAAAGCTTACCGAAAAGACCGGGAGAAAGCTTAAGACTTTTAAGATAGCTGCCTATGACTACTTTTTCTAAAAAAGGATTTATATATTTGATGGTATCTACCAACTTAACTGTATTATTATAGCTGCTGTTATTTATGTAACATTGTACGGCTTCTGCAGCATTCATATGTCCGCCACCTGCAGATATTGAGAGTATTAGAGTTCTCATGTAAATCATCCTTTAACTTCTCTTGTTTTGTTGATTGTTTTCCTAAGTTAATATAATTCCACATAAAAAGATTTATATTCCTGTTCTGTAATGAAACATAAACAACTTCATTTCATTGGACTCCAAAAAGAAAACTTTGAATCTTCAACGAATTTTCATTTTGATAAATTAATGTATGAAGTTGTTTATTTATAATATTTGCTTGGTTAGTAAGGAATAACATTTGCAAATACATGGGATAATAGTGTTAGTGAAATTTAGCTATGTTTTGGAGGTGGAGCAGTAATATGGATATGATTAAAAAAAGGATGTTTTATACCGTATTGGTTACAGTAATAGTAGTGTTTTCGACTACATATGCCATATTGATGACCCTTGAGAGAATGGACTACAGAAATTATCTTCAAGGTGAATATAGCAAAAATCTATATGGCCTAATAAATAATTTGGAAAATATACAAGACACGTTGTCAAAATCAGCAATTGCAAGTCCTAATGGTCAAGATTCAATGCTTTTGGGTGATATATTCAGATATTCAAGTTCAGCCAATGACAGGCTTAACTCATTGCCGGTGCCCAACGAAGTTACTCAAGGCACTAATAAGTTTTTGGCCCAGGTAGGTGATTACTGTTATACGTTAATGAGAGCAAAAACTGAGGGAAGAGAGTTAAACGATGAGGAATATAAGACTATTGACAGGCTTCAAGCACAATCTGGAGAAATAAAGCAGCAACTAAACAATATATTGATGGATATAAACACAGGGAATGTGAAATGGGGAGAAATAAGAAAAAAGGTTACAGGAGTTATGGCTTTAGGCAATAATAAGCTATTATCGGAGAAATTTACAGCGGTACAAAAACAAGTAGTGGACTATCCGGCTCTAATATATGATGGACCCTTTTCTGATAATGTACTTGAAATAAGTCCTAAAGTAAATAACCTACCCATAATAGAACAAATGGATGCGGAAAAGAAAGTTCGCGAAATATTGAGTGATTATGATATAAGCGGTATAAGTCTTATTAATGCCGGAGGTCAGCCTAAAATTGACTGCTATACTTTTGATGTATCAATAAATGGGAGAAATAAAGATGAGACAATTACTTGTGAAATAAGTAAGCATGGAGGAAAGTTGGTATATCTGCTTGATAACAGAAGGTATAATGTGCCGTCTGTGAATGAGGATGCCGCGATGCAGAAGGCTACAGAATATCTTCAGCGATTAGGAATTAAGGATATGAAACCGACATATTCAATGAAATATGAAGATAATATGGTTGTAAGCTTTGTTCATTTCTTAAACAATATACCTGTTTATCCTGAACAAATTAAGTTGAAAATAGCTATGGATAATGGAGAGGTCACGGGCGTAGAGGCAGAAAAGTACTTGATTGCATATGACCCGGAAAGAAAATTGGGCGGTACAAAGGTAACTGAGAGTAAGGCCAGAGAATCTGTTAGTAAAAGAATTGATATAAACGGAACGAGACTTGCGGTTATACCCACTGAAACCAACAGTGAATTATTGACTTATGAATTTGCTGGTAAGTATAATAATGAGGATTTTTTGATTTATATTAATGCGAATACCGGAAAACCTCAAAAAATATTGAAGCTTATAAATACCCCTAATGGAAAACTTACAATTTAAATATTTTAATTCTCGTGCAATATTTTGAAAGTAAAACGAAATAACTATTTTTTTAAGAAGGAACATAAAAAAATACTTGTTCCTTCTTTGTTTAAATGCTAATATACAGGTAGCTTTGATTTAAGAGGTGAACAAGATGAATAAAAGAGCATTAATTTCTATAGCAAGCAGACAAAAGACAAAGGATGAGGATGCAATTGAAGTGCAAACTCCGGGAAGTTTCTTTAAAGAAAGGAATCTTTATTATGCTCAATATGACGAGACTGAAATATCGGGAATGGAAGGAACAACAACTACTATTGAAATTAATCCGGAAAAGCTGCTGTTAATCAGAGAAGGAACTACTACAGCAAAAATGGAATTTCAAAAGAATAATAAATATACAACGCTTTATAACACTCCATATGGTTCTCTTGAATTAGTTATACTCACCAAGGAGTTAAAAATAAATATAAGTGATGATGGAGGGGATATACTTGTGAATTATGATATGAGTATATCCGGACAAATGCCTCAAAAAACTGAATTAAAGATTAACATAAAAGCTTAGTAATTGAGTTTGTACTAACTAAGAACATCGCTATGATTAGAATGTAATTATTTGGATAATAATTCAAATAAAAAATATTTTAGGAGTAGAGGTGTTTTTTGTGGATATAATATCATTTAAGCAGGAAAGATATGATACGATAATTAAATTGATATGCAGCTACAAAGGAATTAATAAAGAAGGAATAAAAGCTATTTTGAAAGACAGGGAATGTAAGTATATGCTGTTTCTACTTTTGGAAAAGTACAAGTGCTCGGATATAGACAAAATAAAAGAAGATTTAAATATTTTGAGTAAAAAGTCTTTGAGGTATAATGTGAAGAAAGCAGAAGAAAAGTTCTTTATTAACAAGGAGTTCAGAGAAAGGTATTTCGAATTAGAAGAAATGGCAAAAAAAATAATTTAAAAAACTATAGAATATACGAAAAAAGTGTGATATGATATATCCTATGTTTAATACAAAAAGAAACCCATTATATATTGATAGGGTAATTTCTATTGTATTATTATTCTGATATTTTGTCAATAGCAATTTAAATAAATTTTCTATACAGGAGGATGAAAATGAGTACTAAATATGTTTTCGTAACTGGAGGAGTTGTATCTTCATTAGGCAAAGGAATAACAGCAGCATCATTGGGAAGATTATTAAAGAACAGAGGTCTTAAAGTTTCTATACAGAAGTTTGATCCATATTTAAATGTGGATCCGGGAACTATGAGTCCATATCAGCATGGTGAGGTATTCGTAACGGATGATGGAGCCGAGACTGACTTGGATTTAGGTCATTATGAAAGGTTTATAGATGAAAGCTTGAGCAAGAACAGTAATGTTACAACAGGAAAAGTATATTGGTCGGTTATATCCAAGGAAAGAAAGGGAGATTATCTTGGAGGTACGGTTCAAGTAATTCCTCATATAACAAATGAAATTAAAAACAGAGTATACAGAGTTTCTAAAGAGAGAGAAGTTGATGTTGTAATAACTGAAATCGGCGGAACTGTTGGTGATATAGAATCATTACCTTTCTTGGAAGCAATAAGACAGATAAAATATGAAGTTGGACGAGAGAATGTATGCTTTATTCATGTTACTCTTGTGCCTTATCTAGGTAAAGCAGGAGAATTAAAGACTAAGCCTACTCAACATTCAGTTAAAGAACTGAGAAGCATAGGAATACAGCCGGACATAATAGTTTGTCGTTCTGAAAAAGAACTTTCACAGGATTTGAAAAATAAAATAGGCCTTTTCTGTAATATTGACGGCAGATCTGTAATACAAAATTTAGATGCAGAAAATCTTTACGAAGTTCCTTTGATGCTTCATGAGGAAGGTTTGGATAATCTTGTTTGCGAAAAGCTAGGGTTAAATTGCGCAGGTATAGATAATGTTGAATGGGAAAAAATGGTTTACAGATTGAAAAACTTGAAGGCTAACGTAAAGATAGCTCTTGTAGGAAAGTATGTTGAGTTACATGATGCATATTTATCTGTTGTAGAAGCATTAAGCCATGGTGGACTACATAATGATTCAAGCGTTGAAGTTAAGTGGGTAAATGCATGTGAATTGGACAGAGGAAATGTAGAGGAACTTCTGAGTGATTGTGATGGGGTTCTCGTTCCGGGAGGATTCGGAGACAGAGGAGTAGAAGGCAAGATAGAAGCCATAAGATGGGCAAGAGAAAATAAGGTACCATTCTTAGGGATATGTCTTGGAATGCAATGTGCTGTAATAGAGTTTGGAAGAAATGTACTTGGATATGAAGATGCAAATACATCCGAAATAAATTCTGAAAGCACTCATCCGGTTATTGATTTAATGCCTGAGCAAAAGGATATAGATGAAAAGGGCGGAACTATGAGATTAGGAATATATCCATGCAAGCTTGAGGCTGATACCTTCTCTTGTGAAGCATATAAGGATGAATTGATATATGAAAGACATAGACATAGATATGAATTTAATAATGAATATAGAAAACCAATGATAGAAGCGGGATTGATACTCGCTGGTACAAGCCCAGATGAAAGATTGGTTGAAATAATTGAATTAAAGGATCATCCATGGTTTGTAGGGGTTCAATTCCATCCGGAGTTGAAGTCAAGACCTAATAGACCGCATCCTCTGTTCAAAGATTTTATTAAAGCATCACTTAAGCATAAAAATAACTAGTTTGTTTAAGCAAAGAAGCAGTTCCTGAGTTATATCAGGACTCTGCATTACTTTGCTTAAATATTTTTTGCGTATTGAAGGAATTTTTATTAATTCATAGAATTATATTATAAATGAAATATACTTGTTTGGGTCTATTTGCCGCAGGTAAGGTGTGGAGGTGAGGTTGTGTTATATAATACGGAATTGAAGATTGCTGTAAAAGATATTGATAACAGATATAACAGTGTGGATATTTCTATTTTTGAATTGGATAGCTCCAGAAAACATCTTCCTAACTTTCAGTCAAAGATAATAAAAGCTAAAGAGATAAGAGTAAAGGTGAAATGTCCTATTTGCGGAGAATGTCATGAGAGCAAATATGGATTGAGCGATTTAATAAAGAAACAAATGCTCATAGGTGGGTGTGAAATAACCGGAACTCCCATATATTTTGTTGGAACACCGTTGAAGGTTAATAAATATATAAATAAATATAATGAGATTAATAATAAAATCTATGCCATGCTATAATAAAATCTGTATTGATTTAGTTTTGACGCAGTGCATACATATTTAAATCAATATGTATGCCTTTATTTTGTTGAAATTTTGAAAAAGATTACAAAGTAGTGGATTAAATATTCAATATTGTATATAATATAAGAAGTATTATTAAAATTGATGTTTTCTTCATTTCTATAGAATCAACTCCAGACCCATATTTCTGTGATTTTCCAGAGTGATTAATAAGATAGAAAATAAATAATTTAATTAATATAATATTATTAAGAAAGGCGGGTGAAGGCTGATTTGCATTTACTTTCTCAGCAGCATATTGGGTAAAAACCAATTTATACAAAGTCCGGATAAGTTATATGTTTTTGCCCTATGTAGAAAGAAGGCTATTAAGTTCAGGTTTTGTATATACGGACTATTAGCTTGAAAATTATGTTGAATTTGCAAATCAGGTGTTATATTGAGTAATGTTGATTATGAAAATATGACTTTAAGTGAATTAAAGGTCATAGCTAAGGAACTTGGTATTAAAAGTATAGCAAAATATAAGAAAAATGAACTTATTGAGGAGATAAGAGCTGTTTCTCCCATATCCATTGAAAAAGATGGTGTTGTTTTAAGAGAAAAAATTTCGCCTAAAATTTCAGTTGAGGAGGAAACGCAGCAAAAAGGCAGTAGTTCCCTTCAAGACGAGGACTCAAGTGTGAAAAAAGTACAAATA
>JAEZDX010000070.1 GCA_023417975.1 Bacillota bacterium | reverse complement strand
ATGTTATAGTTTATGCTTATGGCAAGTAAGAGAGAAAAGAGGCGGTAAAATGTATGAAATAAAAGTAATTGGCAAGATAAAAGCAGAGCAAGGAAATACAACAATATCTTTGTATAATAAATTTTATAAAGCATTGAAACATCTAGATAAATTTAGTCATGCTCATGTTTTTTATACCTATTGTCATATGGGAACTTGGTATATGCATAAACAAATCGTAAAGATACTGAGCATTGATATGAAAAAAGGATTACTGCTTACGGATGAGAGTTGGATGGTAGCAGAAGAACTGAATTTGATTGATATAAAGCCATATTTTCCAAGTGAAGATTGTGTAAAAGAAATTTTGCATATACATACTTCTGAAGATAATTCCATGGAATTAGCAAAAAGCGAGTCTGAAATGAGTTTTCATGTAAATCCCATTGGAGTCATACGTAATGCGCATGGTGAAATATATATACAGCTAAAAGACATGTTGGAGATTAAGAGTAAGTATGTAAAAGTATTTTGGTGGTTTGACAAGTTCGATTCCACTATATATAGGCAAACAACGGAATGCAATCCGCCATATGAAAACGCACCAAGGTCGGGAATATTTGCAACAAGATCTCCCGTAAGACCAAATCCAATTGCAATGACTGTTGCAAAGATAAACAAAATAGATGAACTAAAAAAACGAATCTATATAAATGCAATAGAGAGCTTTGATAAAACACCTTGTATAGGCATTAGTGAATATTCTTCCCATGTGGATTGTGTATGGGAATGTAAAGTGCCTGAATGGATAAGTCATTGGCCTCAATGGTTAGAAGCTGCAGATATGTATGAGAATTCGGGTGATGTTGAGTGCAAGGACAGTGCTTTGGGGAAATTACTGTTACAAAATAAAAGTATTAAAACGTATAACTTAAAAGAAACAATGATAAATACTAAAGTAAATATAAATAGATACGCAATCGCGGTTACAGGTGCCAGAGAAAACAATTTAAAAGGAATAAATATAACTATTCCCTATGGAAAGATAACCGCAGTTGTTGGGGTAAGTGGAAGCGGAAAGTCCAGTCTTGTTAACGATACTATATATGCTGAGTGTAGAAGACGAATGGAATATCTAAATCATAATCGTAATATGCTGCAAAAGCCAAAAGCAGAAAATATTACAGGATGTATTCCATCCGTTATTATTTCACAGGAAGCAATACGAGCGAATTCACTTTCTACTGTCGGTACATATTGCAATGCATATGACTATTTGAGAGTGATATATGCAGGTGCAGCAACTCGTCATTGCCCTGATTGCGGAAATGACATAATACCGTTATCAAGAGAAAGTATTATTACTTTATTAAAGGTTGAAAATATTGTGGAAATATATGATTTTACTAAGCACGAAATACAAGAAGGAACACTTGAAGAAAAGGTTGATGCTGCACTTAGCAGGGGCAATGGGGCATTTTATATTAGAGCTTCAGAAAAAGAATTGTTGCTGTTACAGACAAAGCAAAAATGTTACAGATGTGATAAATTGATGTTGGAGATGACACCACAGACATTTAGCTATGTTGATTGTGAGAGCAGATGCCCTATATGTAATGGAACCGGTAGTGATTTGATGATTGACGAAAATAAAATTATTGAGCATCCCGAACTATCATTATTGGATGGTGCATCTACTTTTTACGGCAAACTAAGGTCGTTTTTGGAAAATCCAAATGCAAATTGGATGAAGGGACAGGTATTTGGATTGGCAGCTGAGCTGGAAGAAAACCTTGAAAGGCCATGGAATGAGTTATCTTCTGAGTTTAGAAATATGTTGTTATACGGCTCGGATAAAAAAGAGGTATCTTTTTCTTATGACAATAAGAAAAATGGAAGAAAGGGGCAAATCACTCGCACAGTGGAGGGGATTTGTCAAATTATCAATAGAATTCATGAAGAAAATATAGAGAGTAAAGCACTGGATAAATACATGAGCAAGATCATCTGCAAGGGCTGTAAAGGGGAAAGATTAAATAAAGAGGGTAGAATGGCAACAATTAATCATATCAGGTATCCTCAAGCAGCTGCAATGAATTTTTACGAAATAATTGAATTTTGTAATATGCTTGAAACTGTGGTATGTGATAGTGATATGAAAAAAAAAGATAACGCTGTAAGATCATTAAAAGAAATTTCAAAGGCGGCAATCGACTTAGGAATCGGTTATTTGCAGATGAGCCAGGAAACAAGCACATTGTCCGGAGGAGAGGGACAGAGAGTGAAATTGTTAGGTGCATTTATTAATCATATGACAGGTATTTTATATGTTTTCGATGAACCTTCAAAGGGTCTGCATCCAAAGGATTACAGTAAAGTAATGAACATGATTCAAAACTTAAAGAGTGAAGGTAATACAATTATTATAGTAGAGCATAATGAAGATTTGATTAGGGCTGCAGATAATATTATCGAAATAGGACCAGGTGCAGGGAAACAAGGAGGCTTACTGGTAGGTGAAGGCTCTCTTGTTGAAATGATAAATAACAAAGAAACGCAAATCAGTAAATATATGAATCCCCAATTAAATAGAAGTAGACATTATAATAAGGGAGATTTGGAGAGACTTACTTTCATCAGAATGGAAGGATTAAAATGCAGAAATTTAAAGAATATTTCTATTACATTTCCTAAAAATGCACTTACCTGTATTAGTGGAGTGAGCGGAAGCGGAAAATCATCTTTGATGAAAGGTGAAATCTATAATAAGATAAATCAGCAAAATAAGTTTTCAGAAGTTATTTTGGTGGACCAGTTACCAATTGGGAAAAATTCAAAATCCATAGTGGCTACTTATATGGGAATTATGGATTTTATAAGAACAGCATTTTCATCAACAGAAAGTGCTGTTAATAATAGGTTTGATGAGAAGTATTTCAGTTTTAATGGGGAACTGGGACAATGCGATACATGCAAAGGAGAAGGAAAAATTAAATTAAAATATGTAGAGAACTCCTACGTACAATGTCCCGATTGTAAAGGAAAAAGATATAAGAACAAAATTCTTGAAGTTAAAATTGGTGATAAGAATATAGATGATATTTTGAATATGTCCATAGAAGATGCCCTACTTTTTTGGATTGAGTTAGATGACATAAGTGAAAAGCTTAAGACTCTGGAAAGAGTAGGAATGGGATATTTAAAACTGGGACAAAGCACCTCTTCCCTGTCAGGAGGAGAAGCTTCAAGATTAAAATTGGCAAAAGAATTAATGAGTAATAGGAAGAGTAACCTATTGTATTTATTTGATGAACCTACTATCGGGCTGCATTTTTCGGATATCGACCATTTGTTGAAATTGATTTTAGACTTGGTTCAAAATAATAACACTGTGATAGCTATTGAACATAATAAGCAGTTCATCAGCAGTTGTGATTGGCTCATAGAACTTGGACCCGGTGCAGGTAAGGAAGGCGGTAAGGTAATTAAGCAGGGTAGCTTGCAAGCAATAGAGAATGAATAAGGAAGAAACTATATCTTCCTTACATAATATATTATTATTTTTTATTTATGTTCAGTTGATCTCAGCTTTGATGGAGTGCAGCCATAGGCATCCTTAAACATACGGTTGAACACTTTATAATTTGTAAAACCGTGACGTTCTTGAATTACTGTAATACTGTCGTCGGTTTCCAGAAGGTCGCTGTGAATATGGGTAAGTCTTACAAGGTTAACATATTCCAAGAAAGTAAAACCGGTATATTTCTTAAAAGTTCTGCAAAAATATTCAGGATTTAGTGCTGCCAAGGATGCCGCTTTATCCAGGCTTATAGGATCGCTGTAATTTTGCTCCACATAATCGATTATTTCCTTTAGTCGAGACAGGTGATTAACTGTCTTGTTTTTTTCTTCCAAATTTTCGCGTATAGAATAATGAATATAAAGTGTATGGAGAAACTGATTAAGACTGCTAATGAAAAGGAATTGATAGCCGTCTTCTTTTTATTCATATAACGATCTCATTGTACGGAGTTGATTAACCATGCTTTGAAATTGGGGAGCTTGGCTTTCAGAAAAATATTCTCTGAACCTTATGGACTTATAACCGGAAATGGATTGGTTAAGAAGCTCGTAGGGAATTTGAAGCAATAAAGCTTCAACGTAACCGGGAGTTCGAGTAAGATGTATATCACCTGAATTTACAACAAATAACTCATTTTCATTTATAGTGTATTTTTCATCATTTCGCACTATGTGCATAGTGCCGTGAAAAATATAGAGTATTTCCAGATGATTGTGCCAGTGACTCGGTACAAGCTGATTGTAGGTTTTGTGAATATCAAAATTAACAGGAAGTCCGGTTTTAGGTGCTATAATCTCATGGTTTGCCATAGTAAGCAATCACCTCTTATATGGAGTATTTTAGAAAAAAATTACTCAAGAAAAAAGTAACATTTTAATATAAAAAAGTCAATATCAACATAATGAAAAGTCAGAAGGAGACTTGTTATACAGTAATGCAAGTAATAAGATATATATATGATACAAACGAATTAATAGTTTAAGGAGGATTTACTATGGACAAATGGCAAAGAGTACGCTTTCAACCAAATTTACCTTTAGGTGAAAATGGTGATAGAGTTACAGCATCTAAGGCGCATAGGGAACTATCAAAGCATGCAGCAAAGGAAGGAATGGTTCTTCTTAAAAATGATAAAAAGGTTCTTCCCCTAAGTAAAGGTTCTAAGGTTGCATTGTTTGGAAAGGGAAGCTTTGATTATGTTAAAGGCGGCGGCGGCAGCGGGGATGTTACAGTTGAGTACATTATTAATCTTTATGAAGGAATGAAAGCATTAAAGGGACAAGTTACTGTCTTTGAAGAATTATCTGATTTTTATCGTGAAAACGTTAAAGCACAATATGAAAACGGTGCCGCACCGGGAATGACTGTTGAGCCTGCAGTACCGGAGGATTTACTTAGAAAGGCAACAGCTTTTACGGATACTGCAGTAATAAGCATTTGCCGATTTTCGGGTGAAGGCTGGGACAGAAAAAGCATAGTTGAAACAAAAAATAAAAATCTATGGGTAAATGAGCAGGATATGGCTGCAAAGTCTTCTGAATTATTTGAAAATGGGGATTTTTATCTGACAAATGCGGAAACGGCTATGGTGAATACGGTTAAAGAACATTTCTCTAAAGTAGTTGTTGTAATGAATGTAGGTGGTATGGTAGATACAGGCTGGTTTGTGGAAGATAGTTCAATTAATTCAGTGTTGATGGCATGGCAGGGCGGCATGGAAGGCGGACTTGCTGCGGCTGAACTGCTTTGCGGTATAGGAAATCCTTCAGGTAAATTATCCGATACTTTTGCAAAAAGATTAGAAGATTATCCTTCAACCTATAATTTTCATGAATCTGAAGCCTATGTAGATTATACCGATGATATTTATGTGGGATACCGATATTTTGAAACTATTCCCGGTGCGGCTGAAAAAGTCAATTATCCTTTCGGCTTTGGGTTATCCTATACTAACTTCAATTGGTCTGTAGCTTCAACAGTAGAAAAAGACGGCATAATTAAGGTTGCGGTTAATGTTACAAACACTGGAGA
>JAEZDX010000685.1 GCA_023417975.1 Bacillota bacterium | reverse complement strand
GGTTGGTCCCACACCGATAAAATCGGCACAGGATTATACTTTGGGTGCTATGTATGCCCATGAAATGTTGTTATTCTGCGGTTTGTTTGCCATGATTATAGCTGCTTTGCATATTGTAAGCCATACTCGTAAGGAAGAAGCTCACGGGCTTACTGAACTGGTGCGTTCCTTTCAAGTAGGACGCCAAGCTAATTCTTTTGCTGTAATTACCGAAACAATACTTATCAATATTTTATTAGCCATTATTATTGGCGGTGTTATGACTAGCTTTGGTGCAGACACTATTACTGCTAAAGGCTCATTCTTATTTGGTGCATCAATCGGCATAGCCGGTATTTTGGGAGCTGTTATAGCATTAGTTATGTCTCAAATTATGCCAACTTCATCCGGAGCAACCGGTTCATCACTGGGAATTATAGGCTTACTCTATATTCTTCGTGCAGGTACAGATGTGTCTAATGTTGATTTCTCCATGCTTAATCCAATGGGATGGACATACCTGACGTACCCATTTACTAAAAACAATTGGGCTCCGCTGATTTTTGCGCTAATGTTCTGTATCATTGCAGCAATCATTGCTTTTGCCCTTGAAGGCGGCCGTGATATGGGAGCCGGTTACTTACCTGAGAGAGAAGGACGGGCAACAGCGAAAAAATCCTTACTGTCCGTACCCGGCTTGTTTATGAGGATTAACAAAGGCGTAATTATCAGCTGGCTCATTGCTTTCGTAATCATGGGAGCAGCCTATGGCTCCATTTATGGAGATATGCAGACCTTTATTGGAAGCAATGAGATGATGAAGCAAATGTTAACTCTATCAGGTGTTTCCATTGAAGCATCATTTACCGGAACTATTATGATGGTAATGATTGGCTTGGTTTCCATTCTGCCCATTGCCATCATTAATAAACTTTACTCGGAAGAAACGAGGCTGCATCTTAGTCAGTTTTATGCTACAAAAGTGACTCGGGCTCGACTCTATTGGGTTAGTGTCATTCTGGCAGTAGTCACCGGATTAGCTGGAATTTTGCTGGCTGCAGGCAGTCTTGGAGGTACAGCAATCTCTGCCATGGGAGACAGTTCAACTATGGAATTGCAGCAATTTATAGCTGCAGGCTATAACTTCCTGCCATCTGTTTTGTTCTTTATAGGACTTGCAGCTTTAGCCTTAGGTTGGGTACCAAAGCTAGGTAAAGTTATTTATGTGTATCTTGGATATTCCTTCACATTAAACTACTTTAGCGGAATCTTAAATTTGCCGAAATGGTTCTCAAAAACAGCCGTTCTTAGTTGGATTCCACGAATGCCGGTAGATCGGTTTGATGGAGTAATTTTTATTACTATAACTGTGATTAGTATAGCATTGATGGTGCTAGGATATATAGGATACCACACACGGGATATGGTTGAAGGAGCTTAACAGTTATTTTAGGGGAGCTGACATTAACGAAGAACTATGGATATTTGCCAAAACTCCTAAATTTTATGGAAAGGATAGTCTTAATTAGTTAAGGATTTGTCGCTTTCTTTGTTAACAACATCTGCATAACAGAGGTTTGCAAAGCATAATTATGCATGTTATAATTATATACAATAAAATATCAATAAACTGAGTTTCAGTTATTAAAGTTTCGGTTGATCAAATTTTTATTTGATTTCAAGAGTATACGACTTTTGGGGTGGGAAGTCCTTTAGGGGGACTTTCTTTTTTTGCATTAAAAATAGAATAGTATGGACGTATAATTAAAGAAGGCAGATGGTAGTTAAGTGATATTCTCATATAGAAAGAGGGTTAAATGGAAGTATGAAATTTTTTAATAAGCTTTCTAGAAAGGTGCATATGTTAATAGCAAAAGTACGGGGTTCTCGAAAAGAAGAATATGTTAATTACAAAAATATAAAATACATGTTTACTTTTAAAAAACCTGGCTATTGGAAAAAAAGTAAAATAATTATCAGGCCTAATTCAATTGAGAATTATTATGACAAAACGGGGGACCAATATTGCTATATATATGCAAAAGAGAAGATTTATTATGAAATTAATGCCGCTCTTCGGGATTTTGCAGCAATGGGACTAAATATTTTTAAGCTTTATGAAGGATTTGAACTTAAAAGCATGCAGTTGATGGAAAAAAAGAAGGCTTATTTTTTACTTTATGAAATATCCTTCATTTATATGAGAAAGAAATATGTTGGATATTTAAGTTTTCATGAAAGTGAAAAGACTTTTTATGAATTGGGAATAATAATTCCGGAAGGGAATAAAAAGGACAATGATTATAATGAGATAATCAATTCCTTTGAAGTGTTGGTAGAGACTTAAATAATCTAGTAAGTAGTTAGATAATAAGTTATATGAAATGTATGGAGTGTTTAGGCTTAAATATGAAACCAAAGTTATGTCGAAAAGTTCCACTTGGATTTTTAAGATAAGCTTTGGTTTATTTTTATACATAAGTGTTATATAAGTTTTTAGTAAAATATACTTCATAAGCAATACTCAGGAGTAAAAAATAAGTTAATTTGTATAATGGTTATGTATAACGTATAATATATTTAGGTATAACTATAAAAGTGGTGCGATATATCTTGAGCCAATGGTTTAAATACTAAAATCAGTTACAGAGGTGATTCATATGGGAAAATCGAATTTAAACATTGAATATATAAGAAAGATGGCAGAAGAGATTTATACAAAGAATGTGCTTCTTTATGAAGATTTGCCGGAATATGATTTATTCATTTCGCAGGTGACGGATTTTCTTAATGATAAATTTGATGAAGAGAATTATACGAACCACATTGTACAGAATTATATAAAAAGCGAAGTAATATCAAGACCGGGAGATGGGAAGAAACGTGGATACACAAAGCAGCATCTTGTACAACTTATACTTTTAAGCCATATGAGACCCATTCTTACTATGGATGAGATAAAAAAGGTATACAGGTTGGCTTTTAATGAAATAAATGATGGATGTGATGACATAATAACTTGGGAAAAGGCGTATGTGATATTTTCCCATATCCAACAAGATTATTTAAGTAATTTATTGAACATAGAATATTTTGATGAAGCGACACTGAATGGACTTGTGGATGAAGACAATTTAAGTGAAAAAGAACAGGAAAGGATAAGGGTGTTTTTCATAGTTATGACATTGATTGCTCAGGCAAGTTCTATAAAAAGGCTTGTACGAAAAATAGTTACAGAATATAACTTGGAAAATAGGAAGTGAAAATTAAAATTTGAACCGATATATAATTATATTACTTATTTATTGAATTAGATTTGCTTTAATATTGATGCTTAGAGCAAAAGGGTAGGTTTCTTTAGAGGAGCTTATCCTTTTTTATTTGTTTGATTTTCTGCATCATTAATATATTATCCATGGTAAGATGCGCAGCCGCACACATTGACATGAGAACATGCGTTTGCTAAAATAAAAATAGACATTTTACTATATTTAAACAAAATATAAAAGGAAAGTGTGGTGATTTTGATGTTTAGATTGGGATTGGATATAGATGGCTGCATCAATGATTTCGGTAGCCTTTTGCATAGATATGCCTCAGTTTTCAGTGAGAAATATGGTATTGAAAAGCAATCGGATATGAGCGATTATTCGGTGGAAACTTATTTCGGATGGTCTGAATATATAAATAATGAATTTTGGTCCAAGTATTATAAGGTGATTATGGTTATGGCTCTACCTCAACCTGGTGCAGTGGAGGCCATTTCATTATTAAGAAGGAGCGGTATTGAGATTTATCTGATAACCGCAAGAATGGAGAAGTACAGGGAATTAACAACTGAATGGCTGGATAAGTACAATGTACAGTTTGATAGTCTTATTATGACAAGTGAGAAAGCAAAGGCTTGTGTAAAGAATCAAATCGATTTAATGGTAGAGGACGAACCTGAAAACTGTGAATCTATTGCAGAATATAAGCCGGTTTTGTGCATGTCATATAAGTATAATGAACGTCTTGAAGGGCGGAAGAACATAATAAGAGTAGCAAATTGGGTTGAGATATACAATGAAGTGATGCGCTGCGCAAGGCAAGGACAAGCTGTATAGGTATTTCATAGGATGAAGATAAATAAGTATCGTAACGTTGGGTAATATGGCAGGAGCCTCTCTTCTGCCGGCACTGGCTTACAGGTATGGTTTTAAGTGGGATTGGAAAAAAATAATTGATATGTAAAATCGTTGGTTTATAATAAAAGAAATGAGGTGTAATATGAATAATCCATGGAAAGATATAAAGTTAAGCGATTACGAAAACCATATGAAATTAGATACTGTCATGCAATTGCAGGCATTAAATGAGATGATGAAATCACAGTTTGAAATAGGAAAAGCGACTTCAATTCTAATACTTGGCGTTGCAGGTGGAAATGGTCTTGAGCATATTGATGTGCCACGTGTAAAGAAACTATATGTGCTTGATATAAATAAAGAATATTTAAGAGCATGTAAGCAGCGTTATCCAATGCTAAATGCCATTACCACATATTTATGTGAGGATTTAACGGATGAGGAAGTAACGCTGCCTTATGCAGAACTTATAGTTGCTAATTTATTGATTGAATATATAGGATATGAGTGCTTTCAGAATGTTGTAAAAAAAGTATCACCTAAAGCAGTTTCCTGTATCATTCAGGTGAATGGGGAAGAGAATTTTGTTTCCGAGTCACCTTACGTTCATGTATTTGATAAATTGGATTGTGTACATCATAATGTTGAAGAAAAAGAATTATCATTAGCAATGAGAGCCGTTGGATATGAATTATCGCATATGACAGAAACAATGTTACCTAACGGCAAAAAGCTAATACAATTGGATTTCATTAAATTGATGAAAAGCCTAATTGAAATGCAAAAACTATAAAGATTAGTCCAAAGCATTTTTGAAGTATACTAGTTGCACGTGGAGATTTTTCAATGAATGTTTTTGCACTGCTAGCTAGAATTCCATAGCCAATAAAAACAATAAGAGTCAAAAGCATAAAGGCTAGACCTAGTATAAGACATTGTGAATAATAGTTCTTTTTACTTACGCTGATATACTGTGGCAAAAAAGAGAAGAAAAAAATTGTGAGCTTTGGATTTAGAAGGTTAATCAGAAGTCCTTGCTGTACAATTGATAGGGTATTTAATTTGTCCGGCGAACCTTCGAATTTTAGCTTTGACCTTGATGCCATCATTCCAATGCCCAGATACAGCAGGTATAGAGCTCCGGCAATTTTTACTATATTAAATGCTTGGCTGCCCATCTGGAGTATTAAAGACGATAGGGCAATACTCAGGCATAAATGAGGTATAATTCCGGCAGTGCAGCCAATGCTTGCGAAGATGCTTGCCTTTTTTCCTTTTGTAAGACCCGTTGAAATTGTGTAAATAACTCCCGTACCAGGTATTAACACAATAATAAGTGAAGAGATAAAAAACGATAATATATTCATATAGACCTCCTTGTGTGTGAAAATTGTATATGCTAAAATATACCATATACAAGTGGCTCGGATAAGTTCCAATTATATAGAATAAATACAGAACCACTTTATCCGGAGAAGATGATATGATACATATTAATTTAAACAGAGAAGATAAGCTGTCGTTATCAAGGCAAATCTATCAATCCATCAAAGAAAGCATATTAAGGGGAAAAATTCTAGGGGGTGAGAAGCTTCCCTCATCTCGTGAGCTATCCGGGGAGCTGCATGTGGCACGAAACGTTGTGATAGAGGCTTACGAACAGCTGATAGCGGAAGGTTACGTATATTCTAAAAATGGCTCTGGGACTTATATAAGCGAAGGGGTTGTTTTGTCCGACCTTGATCGCAAAATGAGTATACC
>JAEZDX010000675.1 GCA_023417975.1 Bacillota bacterium | reverse complement strand
TAATATAATATGACCCATCATGGATTAGCAATAGATATGACATTCCATTTAGTAGAAAACAGCAGCAATAATATTACATACAGACTGTTCAACAATGACGAAACAAAGATAAAGTATCCCTATGACTTTGTGTTATATATCGGATATATGCTAAAGGATAATGCTGTTGAGGTAAGCTATAGAGTTGAAAACATCGACAGCAAAGACATATTCTTTTCAATAGGAGCGCATCCCGGCTTTAATTGTCCTCTTGAAGAAGGGCAAAAATTCGAGGATTATTATCTGGAATTCGATAAAGAAGAGCTTATTGAAAGCTACCGATTGAAGAACGGAGCTGTCACAGATGAGAAGGAGCTGCTGTTTGATGAGAAGATAAAGGAATTAAAGTTGAGCAAGGAGTTGTTTGAAGGCGATGCTATAATGCTTGAGAATATGGTGTCTTCAGAAGTGGCCATAAAGAACAAAAACAGCGGCAGGGGAGTGGCGTTAAATTATAAAGGCTTCCCTTATCTGGGCATATGGTCTAAACCGGAAGGTGCGCCTTTTTTATGTATAGAGCCATGGTACGGAATAGCGGACTTTGAAAGCAGCAACGGTGTTTATGAGGAAAAGAAAGGAATTATGAAACTAGAGCCGGGAGAAGGCTTTACCTGCAGTTATAATATAAAGATTTTTTAAAAAGTAAAATCAGGAATTTAATCCTGATTTTCTTCTTTTTCATGAATATTCTTAAGAAGTGTGTCCAGTCTTTGCTTTAACTCAAGGAGCTCCCCAAAGTCAGTATCTATGGCTTTCACTATATTCTCAGGTACATTCAATGCGGCTTCCCGCATGCTCTTGCCCTTATCAGTAATTGTTACAAGAAGTACTCTTTCGTCCTCTGAATTACGTCTTCTTTCCAGAAGTCCCATGGCTTCAAGTCTTTTCAGAAGTGGTGTTAAAGTTCCGGAATCCAAGAAAAGCCGGCTGCCTAATTCCTTTAAGGATATGCAATTCTTTTCCCAAAGCACCAGCATTACAAGATATTGAGGATAAGTAATTCCAAGTTTATCTAAAAAGGGTCTGTAAATCTTTGTGATAGCTCTGGAAACCGCATAAGCAGAGAAACATAATTGATTATCCAAATTGAGTATATCATAATTTGCCATTAAATCATCTCCAGTCCGCATAAATTAATATATAAGGTATAATTGACTTTTAAATAATATTACTTAGTATAAGAGTTAACAAGTTATTTATGGAATATACCTTAATAAGCTCACTAATATAAATTATAAGGTATGAAATGAAGAATGTGAATAGGTTTATTGAAATTACATTGCACGCAATAAGATTTGTGATATAATTAGTATATTAAAAGTGAGCTATAGATTTATGTTATCATATAATAAGTAAAAGAAGAAAAAACTATGAAGTAGTAAACAGCAAAATAATATAAGGAAGTGAAAGCATGAAAAAAATAGTACTTGCAGGAGGATGCTTTTGGGGTGTTGAAGCTTATTTGAATACTCTGAACGGAATCATTAGTACAAAAGTAGGGTATGCGAACGGAGCTGTTCCAAATCCTACATATGAAATGGTATGTAACACAAATACAGGCTATGCAGAGGCATGTTATGTTGAATATGACGAAGAAAAATTGGCTTTGGAGCAGCTGCTAAAGGCATATTGGTTCATAATTGACCCTACAATTTTAAATAGACAGGGACATGATATAGGAAATCAATACAGAACAGGAATTTATTATATAGAGGAAGAGGATGTTGACACAATAATAAACTCCAGAGATGAAGAACAAAAGAAATATGAAAAGGAAATTGTTACGGAAATTAAACCATTGGAAAACTTCTATGATGCAGAAGAATATCATCAGAAGTATCTAGATAAAAACCCAAACGGATACTGTCATATTCCAAGAGAACTTCTACAAAAGAAGTAAAACGGAAGATAGAGGACATTGAAGCTGTAAAAGCTGCAAATGACTTTTTTAGTCTGCAGTACTATGCTTTCAATGTCCTTTTTTTCTTGATTAAAAACCTATTGACTTTGTATGCATATGAATTGAAATTATTTGCCACAATAACCAATATGAAAATGTATTGGAGGTATGGAAATGACAAGTATTCCTAATTTCTCAAACAGTTACTGGATTGACTCCATAAAGACAACGGAGTATCCGCAGTTAAAAGAGGATATTACGGTGGATGCTGCTGTAATAGGCGGTGGAATTGCAGGTATAACTACCGCATATATGCTTCAAAAGGAAGGCTTGAAAGTGGCATTAGTGGAGGCCAACAAGGTATTGGCAGGAACCTCGGGACATACAACTGCAAAGGTTACAATACAGCACGGGCTAATATACGATAAAATATTAAAGCATTATGGTGAAGAGAAGGCACGGATGTACGGCGAAGCAAATGGTGCTGCACTTAAATTTATAAGGGATATAGTAAAAGAAAGAAATATTGAATGTGATCTCATAGATCAGAATTCTTATGTGCTGGCTTCAACTGAGGAGTATGTTAAAAAGGTAGAGGATGAAGTAAAGACAGCTCAAAGGTTGGGACTCAATGCCAAGTATGTAGATAATGTAAACTTGCCCTTTGAAGTGAAAGCAGCAGTGTGCTTTGAAAATCAAGCTATGTTTCACCCCAGAAAGTACCTAATGGCTTTATGCAATATTATAAATGAAAAGGAGCAGTGCATTTATGAAGATACAAGGGCTTTGGACATAGAACCTGGAGCCATAGGAGATAAAAGCCTGGTTGTCATTGTTAACGGAGGATTAAAAATACATTGTGATTATGCAGTAATTGCAAGTCATTTCCCTTTCTATGACGGCTTTGGTATGTATTTTGCAAGAATGCATGCCGAAAGGTCTTATGTACTTGGTATTAAGACTAAGAAGGAATTCGAAGGGGGAATGTATATTACTGCAGAAGAACCGGCTAAGTCTCTCAGATATGCACCATACAACGGAGAAAAGCTTGTGCTGCTTTCAGGCGAACATCATCGTACCGGAGAGGAAAACAATACAATGGTACGTTATGAAAATTTGCTGGAATTTGGAGAGCAGACCTATGGCATTGAGAAGATAGCATATAGATGGTCCACTCAAGATTTGATGACATTGGATGATATACCGTACATAGGCTATCTTACTCAAGGCAAACACAATTCTTTTGTAGCAACAGGCTTTGGAAAGTGGGGAATGACAACGGGAACCTTATCCGGAATATTAATTAAGGACTTAATTTTGAAAAAGAACAGTCCATGGCAGGAATTATACTCACCCTCCAGATTTAATTTTGACCCATCCTTGAAAAATTTCATTAAAGATAATGCAGTTACTGCAAAAGAACTCATAAAAGGCAAATTTAAAAGCGTACCCCACACTATGGATGATTTGACACCTGATACTGCTAAGGTAATGAGTTTAGATGGAAATAAGGTTGGAGTATATAAAGATGCAGAGGGCGATTTGCACATTGTTGACACAACCTGCAGACATATGGGGTGCGAGCTGCAATGGAACAGTGCAGAAAGAAGCTGGGATTGTCCTTGTCACGGATCACGTTATACAATAGACGGTCAGGTAATAGAAGGACCTGCTCTTAAGCCTGTAGAGAAGCTTACTGATTAAACATAAGCTCTCTGAGACGTTCTTTATCAACTAAAAAAACAAAAATGGGTGCGCAGAAAATGACAGCAGAATTCACCAAAAAACTTAGAAATATGACCTTAT
The DNA here is from genome assembly GCA_023417975.1 of Bacillota bacterium. Taxonomy (GTDB): domain Bacteria; phylum Bacillota; class Clostridia; order Clostridiales; family Clostridiaceae; genus JAEZDX01. The sequence goes on along the minus strand of JAEZDX010000675.1, from coordinate 3,243 downwards.
ACTTGGTGAGCATAAGGAATTATGAGAAAGTTGGTACATTTATAGGTATAGAAGCAGACTTTGATAGAATTAAGGAACCAAGTGTCGATATAACTTGATTTTTGTCAATTCGTCCTATTGGCGAAATAAGTAGAAAAGGCACTATGGGCTCACACCATATGCAATAACGAATTATCGAGCCATAAATTCTGAATACGGCACTTTATATGATTTTCAGAGACTTATTGACAAAATTCATCAGTTGCATGTGAAAATTATGATGGACATGGTATATAATCATACAGCTCCCGATTACTATAGGGCAAACATCCCGGGTGTTTTCTGAAGGAAGCCTATGAAAAGAACTGCAATAAGGTCGTTAAGAGGAGTGATGTAATAGACTTGGACTATAATATAAAGGAGCTTTAATGCTGAACAGTTTACCTGTAATTATAGGAGTAGGATTTAAACTTTAAAGAGGCAGTATTAAAACTGCCTCTTTAAAGTTTAAGAATAAATATCCGAGAATTCAATAGTACTTCTCTCAATATTGGAAGAATATTTATCAGAAGTATAGTCTTCAGCGCCATCATTGTCATTAATAATAACGGGAAGTGTTATTTTAAATTCACTGCCCTTATCTGTATCGCTGGTGACAGTTATAGTACCACCATGAAGTTCTACAAAGGATTTAACGAGAGAAAGTCCGATACCTGAACCTTCGTGGAATCTGCTCAAGGTTTTGTTTACTTGTCCAAAGCGCTCAAATATGATATTTTGTTTATCCGGGGGAATGCCGATGCCGGTATCCTTAACCGAAATTACAATATGGCTGCCAAGGTCATTAATATTTACGAAAATATGGCCATTTGAATTTGTAAATTTGTAAGCATTTGAAAGCAGGTTTAGCACAATTCTTTCTAACTTGTCCGGATCAAAGCTCATAACTTTTTCTTCTACATCAGTATCAAAGATAAGTGAAATTCCCTTGCTTTCCATATAAGGAACTACTGATAAAGATATATCCTCTACAACGCTTATAATATCGTGATTAGTGGCATTAAGCTTTAAGAAACCTGAATCTAGTCTAGATAAATCCAGTAGGTTATTTATAAGTCTCATAAGTCTGAAGCAATTTTGATTTATTATACCATAATACCTACGTAGTTTTTCAGCAGCTAAAGGAACATGACCCTCATTAAGAGTGAGTACCTGTATGGCAGAGTATATGAGATTTAAAGGTGTTCTTAATTCATGAGATATATTTGAGAAAAACTCTGTTATCATTTTGTTATATTCCAGCGATTCGTTTAGGAGCTCCTTGTTTTTTTCAACATCCAACTGAAGCCTTTCGGCTTCTTTATTTGAGGTTATATCATGAAGAATGCTGAGTATAGTCGGATGACCGTCATATATAAAGCCCGTAGAAGTATTTATAACCGTAAGGGTATTGCCGCCGGCAATCTGAAGCTTTTCTTCAAATGAAATTATTTGCCCGCCTTTCATGTCAAAGTCGTTAAGCATATTGGCAAGAGCGCTTTTATGCTCATCAGATATAAGCTGTAAAATGGTCATATTGTTTAAATCCTTCAAGGATGACAGACCGAGAAGCTTTACTGCACTTTCGTTGGCGAAAAGTATTTCATCGGTGCGGTGAACCAATACTATATCCCTGGAGTGTTCAAGCAATAGATTATAACAGTTTTCATTTTTAAATAAAATCTCTTCAAAATCTCTGCGCCTTTTATCTTGAACCTTGAGCTCTTCATTTAATCTTTTTAAATGAATATCTTTAATTTCAAGCCTTTCGCTTTCAAGCTGTGCATAATAACCTAAAGCCCAGGCGGTAGTAATAAATACTCCCGCAAAAACCAAATCCTTCTGAAAGTATTCATTAACTAGAGATGGTGGCGCAAAAATTAGATCTATGGCAAGTATTAAGACAGAAATAATTGATGCGGATAATACGCCATATTTCATACCTAACTGAAGCGTTGAAAGCATTATTACAAATATGAATATAACTTTATATTGACTGTCGTATGTATCTGATAAAAAGATCATGGAGAAGGTTGTTACAGAAAAAAGAATGTTCTCAATTATTATGTAATTTTTATAATGCTTCGATACTTGAGATTTTATGGAGAAAAGGTACCATAAGCAATATATAATAATGAAGAGTATTACAGTGATAATAGGCAGAGAATTATTCTTACCGCGAAGCGGAGAAGTATTTTTACCGTTTATTACGACTATTAAGCTAAAAAGAAGTGTAAACAGCTTTATAACGGATAAAAGATTTAATAGGTTCTTTCGAGTATTATCTTCAGATTGAATCATTTCGCTATCTCTCCATCCAATTTACTACAGCTGGGCGAGTTTATCATTGATTAAACTCATACAGCTTTAATAAAAATAAAAAAGTATAATTTTTTATTAAATTACATATCTTTAAAATAACTATAGTTTTTTCCTTTTATTCTATCATAATAAACCAAATATATGAAATAAAAAAGAGTTGAATATTTGTTATAGGTAAAGTATAATGATTTAAAATAAATAATTGTTGTAAATGTTGATAAGGAAGAGTACATATAGGCAAACTCAAAGAGAGCCGGGGATGGTGAAAGTCCGGCAGATGGCCGTTATGGAAAGCAGCCTTTGAATTTCTTATTGAGAAATGGGGTGAAAAGCCTCAAAAAATAAGACGTAGACTTACGTTACAAAGAAACGGAATGATTTGTTCCGGCAGAGTGAGTGCCTTTGGCATTAACTAGGGTGGTACCGCGAATACGCTCCTTCGTCCCTTTTTGGGATGAAGGAGCTTTTTATTTATTTTAAAATAGGAGGGCTATAGAAATGGAAGAAATTTTAGAGATTTTGGAGAAAAACAGCAGGCTTAGCGAGGAAGAACTTGCGGTTATGGCCGGAAAAACTGTCGAAGAAGTAAAAACGGCTATAAAGCATTATGAGGAAAACAATATCATAGTAGGATATACTACACTAATCAATTGGGAGAACACTAGCAGAGACACCGTTACTGCACTTATTGAGGTCAAGGTTACTCCTCAAAGAGGGGAAGGCTTTGATAAAGTGGCAGAAAGAATATATAGGTTTTCGGAAGTAAAGGCTTGCTATCTTATGTCAGGAGGATTTGATCTTACCGTAATAGTTGAAGGAAAAACAATGAAGGAAGTTGCACTTTTTGTTGCGGAAAAGCTTGCTGTTCAGGAGAGTGTTTTAAGCTGTGCCACTCACTTTGTG
>JAEZDX010000575.1 GCA_023417975.1 Bacillota bacterium | reverse complement strand
AAAATACAATTATTTATTCCGACCTTGCAAGCACAATGACAGAGATGACTGGCGGCATCATGAACGGTATTACCTTAGTACTTATTGCCTTTGCCGGAATTTCTCTTGTGGTTTCTTTAATTATGATAGGTATTATAACCTATATTTCCGTTCTGGAGCGTACTAAGGAAATAGGTGTTCTTCGTGCTCTCGGTGCAAGAAAAAAGGATATAACCCGTGTATTTAATGCTGAAACCTTTATTATAGGAGCTTTCTCCGGAATTCTAGGCATAAGTATTGCTTACCTGCTTACTTTGCCTGTAAATGTAATAATTAAGAATGCCACGGATTTAAGCAATGTAGCACAGTTAAATCCATTGCATGCACTTAGTCTATTAGCTGTAAGTATAACCCTTACCTTGCTTGGTGGTATGCTCCCTGCAAGAATGGCAGCAAAAAAAGACCCGGTGGAAGCTTTAAGAACCGAGTAGAATTTAGTTTTAAGTAAATATCATACTATTAATAAAACATCTCAAATGGGATTAATAACCCTTTTGAGATGTTTTTACAATTATCACCTTTAGTTTCAACCTATATTTAAATAATTTATAAATCTATTCCCTGTTTCTTTATTTCTTCATCCAAATGCTTATTATACTTTTCTATAAAATTTAGCATAAGGTCAAATTGTTCCTCGGTTACGTGTTCAAATACGGATTTATCCCTATCTTGAAACTCTTTGTGCAGCTTTTCATGGACTTTATAAATTTCCTGCCCTTCCTCAGTAAGCCTGAAATAGATTTCTTTTTTATTATCCGCTCTCTGATAGCTTTCAATGGCACCCTTTTTTATTAGCTTCTTAGTCATTTTGCTTATAGCTCCCCTAGTCATATAAAAGGCTTCCGCAAGCTTTGTCACGTTGGAATCTGAATTTCTTCCAATATACTCTATGCAATGTACTTCAGAGGACTTATAGTCTTTAAAGCTGTTTTCCATCTTAAGCTTATTAAGCCAAGACATCTTGTTATATAAGTCTCTGAATCTCATTTTCACCTGTTCTTCTTTATTCATAACATGTCCTCCCACCTGTTTGGTGTATTAACAATATTATATTAAACATTTGTTTCTATTTCAACAATGTTAATGGAACAACGAAGACAGATAATATAAGAATTATTAAAACAAATCGGGCAGTATATCATATATATACTGGTTAACCCAATGCCAAGTATGTACTCCACCATCGCAATCAATGAAATAAAAATTTCCTTCTTCTGTATCCGGTGAATAAATAAAGTTGTCTGTTAGTTCTTTCATGGCATCCATCTGGGGCTTCATGTTAGGATATGCAATATCTAAATTGCCGGTAGCACAGAATAAGTAGTAATCCTTTGGAGTATAACCGGCATCTTTTGCAACCTTTGCCAAGTATTCTGCTGTTTCTTTTGCCATGCGGCCTTCAGCCTTCTGAGCTAATGCCCAACAGTCACCGCTTAACGGCATAAAATATTTGAAGTAATCAAGACAATTTATATAAGCGCACCAAGTAGTGACCGAGCCCATAGAAAAACCACCAAAGGCTCTATGCCCACGAGAAGCCTTTAAATCTTCTTTGCTTGCTGATGCTGCATAAGTATGATATTTAGTCTCCACAAATGGAACCAAATCATTAATCAACTCATCATGAAAATATTCGGTTTCCACTAAAGGAAACGGATAATCAGGTGATTGGGCATGGCACAGTGCCGGATTGTTTTTAAAGCCATTTTTCACGCCATAAAAAGTAGGTGTAACAACAATAATAGGATCAATATCTCCATTGGCAATCATATTATCCAAGATATTCTTTAGTTCTCTGTTTTCACCCGGACCTCCAAATATGAGATTTTCATTCTCACCGCCCCCGTGCATCATATATAAGACATTATACTTGGCTTTTGTATCTGCAGAGTCATAGCAATATGGAAGATAGACATTCAAATGCTTAGTATTAGTACCATTTTCTAAATCAGGTACGTTATATTGTAAGCTTTCAATGACACCCTGTTTTTCATTCTCGTTTCTATATTCGTCTGGAACCGCTTTAAATTGTTTTTCTTTGTTCATAAAACTTCTCCTCTCATTGTACTTTTTTCAATTAATCTTTCTCTGCATTGATTTTACAACATCAACTTGAATGTATATTACTTGTAATCTTCAGGAGTTCCCCAATTCTCAAATCGATTATATTTTGGGTCTGTTGAATCAAAATGTACCCATATAGGTGCATTGTCCAAATCTGAGTTGAATGCAAAGAATTTTCTGTCACCATACCTGATGGCTTCCAGAGCCAATGGCAGCTCGCCTCTAAAAACTTTATCGCGCACAGCAGCTGCTTCCGCACCAAATTGGCCATCTACGTAAACATATACGTATAGAAATGGAAATTCATTATTCATTCTCCATTCTGCAAGCACCTCATCCCTCATGGCATTTATCTTGTCATAGGCAAACTGAATACCTATGGAAAGAAAAAGGTCTCCTGTTGTATCAGAGTGCGTTAATGTATACTTACGTCCTATTACCGGCTCAGTTACTGTAACATCGGTTCCGAATTCAACATATAGCTTATCTGGATTCAGTCTTTTCAATAGTATCGCCTTCCTTTAATATACTGTACATTTCATGTGATTTTTTAACTTTATTAATCTTCATAATAATGTATGCACAGCATAATTAATGGTGCTATTGGATAAACCCTTCCTTCCGCGCCTTTTCTACAGCCATCATGCGTGATGAAACCCCTAGTTTACCAAAGATGCTCAGTACATGGGTTTTCACAGTGGCCTGCGAAATACAAAGCTTTTCTGCAATCTCACGATTTGTGATGCCAAGTGAAAGCTCATTCAACACCTCATATTCCCTGGTAGACAGCAATTCAGATTTACTAGCTTTAGGAGTCAAGTCGCCACAAATTACTATAGTGTCACTAAGAAAGGCAGCTTCCGAAACACTCATTAAATTTCTATTAGACGCTTGTGCATAAAGCTCTCTCAGCAAAGGCAAAAGTGTAAATCGATCAAGATAGAAAGGCATAAGAATACGGTCTTCATGCGCATAATGTAAGGCCTCAAGTAACAAATTATTGATTTCCCGCACATTTCCGTTCTTTTTCTGTGAGTGCAAAAGCATAAATATTTTTAAAATGCCGGCTTCTACAAGGCGAAGTTTATTATTATGCAAACGTGAAAAGGTAAGTATATCTTCAGTCTCCTTAAATGCCTCCTCTGCATTACCGCGGTTAAAAAGTATACGTGCACGAAGCAATCTCATAAAAGGTTGTACTCTATAATTTTTCGCATTTTCAAGGTCCTTTAGAAAATCATCCGCAAGCTTTTCTGAAAGCTTTTCCGCACATACAAGGTCATGAATCAAACGGCTCAAGGTAAGCACACTATAATTAGGATACTCGGATAAAATTCCATCTACATAGGATACGCCTGTATCATTATCACCGCGCAT
>JAEZDX010000548.1 GCA_023417975.1 Bacillota bacterium | reverse complement strand
TTGGAGCTTTTTTCAGCAGCAGCCTGACCAGTATAACAAAAAGGATTACATAACTTGCCGTAATGCTCATATTTAAAACAGAAATAAATAATTTACTCATTACTACACTTCCTTATGATCGTCAATCAATCTTTTCAACTCTTCAGCCTGGTGCTTGCTTAACTTATTCCCGCCAATAAAAGCTGTTAGAAATTTTGGCAGTGATCCTCCAAAAGTATCCTCAACAAAACGTATACTTTGCTTGGCATAATATTCATCCTTTGTAATTAGAGATGAAATTACAGTATTTTCATTTTTAAAAATGTTCTTTTCACATAACTTTTTCAGTACTGTATATGTTGTGGACTTTTTCCAGTTCATTTCGTTTTCACATAGCTTCACAAGATTGCCGGAGCCAATTGGCTCGTTCTGCCAAATTAATTCTGCAAACTTTTCTTCACTTTCTGTAAATTTATAAACTTCCATGTTAAACCTCCTTGGTCTATAAATTATCGACTTTATATTTTAAGCCTATTTCTTATAGACCAAAATGTCAATGAAGATTATTATATCACATGTGAAAAACCGCCAACCAAGAAAGTATATCTCCCGATTGACGGTCAGCAACAAAATTGTTTTTACATCTATCTTATTCCCGCAAATGCAAAAACACATTTTGGGTTAGTAGTCGGTTTTAATATAATTCAGCAAACATAATAAAATCAATGATTAAACCCTAGTTATTAAACATACCGTCTCAACATGGCTGGAGAGCATTTATATGATGTCAAACCTGCTTAGGTAACATTCGAGAATAAATTCGACCGCTTTTCGCCCTTATATTTTCCACATTATGTAGTATACACACAAATTACCTAAGACATATCGTTGACATCTGAAATGTTGTGGCGATAGATTAAATGTCAAATTTCAATGCTGTACCAACACAAAAGTCAATTTATAATTCAATATCAGCAGTTAAAATATCATGGTCTGGGCAACCTATTAGATCAGATTTATAATCTGCTTTACTTCTATTTTGATATTCATTTGCACTCGTATTAACAAAACTCCAGCCATCATAATTCACATTCTTTAATTCTTTTATACCTCTTGATATATAATGGTCAAATAATTGCTTGTTTCCATTACAGTAAGGAACAGCACTCCATGTGTCAAGTGTACTATAATCTTGCCACACTGACATACTATACCGGGGAGTTGATACAGAGTAGTTAGTCCCTAATTCTTTTTTAATTGTACTTTGCCAAACATTGAAATCACCGCCACAAACAATTGCTACTGATGAAGGAACTTTATCCATATGTTCTTTCAATGCCTGTAACTGATTTATCTTAAATGTACTTATTTGTTCTTCAGTCGCATTTTTATCTATTAGAACTCTAATCCTTGTACCAATAACATATAGCTCTTTATTATTTATATTTAGTTTAACTTGCAAAAAATTCGGCTTATCCGATTGTGTTGTCATCATTTTGGTGGTTACCATTTCAGATTTGTAGAGTACCTCATTAACTAAATCCATATCAAGGCTTTCCTTCTTTACGGCAATTAACACACCATTATCTGTGCTTGTATTTGTCATGAACCATATATAGCCAAACTCAATAAGTTTTTCTTGGAAATAATCCCACCCTTTAGAAATTATAAATTCATTAATGATAACAATGTCTGATTTTTCAGCTATTATTCTGTCTACAATAAATTTTTTTATTGTATAACCATTATTCCACCCCACTGAAGCTGCACCATGGATATTCCAATCCATTATTTTCAACTTAGTTTCCTGCAAATATTATTCACACCTTTCATAAGTATACTGTATCTTAAGAACATTATCCTTAAAGAATACATTACAATATTCCAAATCAAACTTTCTATAATCCCAATCCTTTTCTTAACCAGAAAATATTTCTACTGCTCTTTGAACTTCTCCCGTCTGATCAGTATGCTTAATTGCTTCAAACAATTCATAAGTTAATGTATCCTCAAGGATTCCTTTCCCTTTGCTATATATGACATAAGGATAGTGTGTACCTGCTCCTCGTCTTATTTCTTTCATTGACATTAATTCTATGGAAAACTCCCAACCTGCACCATTGTCATATTCCATGATCAAGACATCCCCCTCAGTAAGCTTTAATGTGGAGAACTTTGTTTTGATTGGATTTACGTAGGTTCATTGTCAAATGAATCTTCAGTTTTACTTATTAAATTATTATTGAACAAATCCACTAATATCAAATAATTCTTCGAATAAGTTAACTTCATTCATCTTAGATTTTAATATCCTCATTGTCTGCAAATCTTCTCCAATATTATCTCGAGAATATTTAATAGCTCCAATAAAAATTAGTTTTAGCAATTCAAGATAGTGCAAATTATTTTTTGAATCATCCTTGAAATAGTTATATAGATTAATGGCTGGCGGAAGTAATGTTTTGTATAAACATCTTTGAATATTTATCATTTTATTGCTACTATTCTCCATTGCTTCAAACGCATAATAAGTCCATACTATTTCATAGACATCTTCACTATTAATCTTTCCAACATATTTTATTGCTTTTTTGCCTTCCAAACTCAATGAATCGACAAAAGTATGAGAGCAAAATATCCTAGGTCCCTTTCCACTCTTTTCTAATCTTGTAGCTTCAAGATAAGGTATACCACAAACATTAAGACCATTTCTTTTAGCTTCATTATTTACAATTTGCATTTCAGAACTAAATATGACTTCACCTATAGAGATGCCTCCTCTAAAAAGTAGTGGAAATGCACATACTCTATTCCATTCAACTGTACCTGTTTCTTGATTTAAATCTAATTCACTCTTTACATCTTTAATATTATCAAAAGCTGTTCTAAAAGGCTCATTTGATTCAATAAATGCTGATGATATAAAATTGCATAATTGCTTTACAAAAACATCTGGACTATCTGAACCAACGATTAGCGAATCGCTTATACTCAACATATTATTAAAAGATGTAACCGAAGTATTTTCAACAATTTCCTGCATATCATTAGGATAACTATCTTTTGGATGGCATCTTTCATCAATTATCTTTGTGCTAATAATTCTGTTAAAATGGTCAAGATTATAATATGCAGCTTTTAGGTCATACTCCATAAGCCAGCTAAATCCTAATAAATCTAAAAAAGCTATTACCATTGCATTCACTCCCCTACAATATGTGATAAACGCTAATTAATAACTGCGTTTTACAATATTTTACAATAATAATTTTATAACACTCTGGAAACTTTAATAAGTCTGCAAATATCATGTAAATTCCAAAAGAAAATATACAGGAGAATACAAAAAATATTGTTAACATATTAGACTCCTTTCTATAGGTAAAAAAAGAGACACTTGTTAGTGCATCTTTTGCCAAATTGTCATAGTTAATTTGTTCCCTTTACTTAGAACTTGGTAAAGAATAATATAAAACTTCATTACTAATTTCTTTATTTGATATATGATTTACCGTTGTGTTATATCTAGAAGAGAGTGATAGATCTCTTAGTACTTCTGAAGATGGATGAATTGCATTTCCTCTTGCTGTAATTATCATATCTGCATTTTTAAATTTATTAAGAATATCTTTATTCCAGTTATATTTAGAACCATGATGCGGTAAAGTAAATATGGTAATAAAATCTCTTTCCTTGCTATAATAATCAACAAAATCATCAAAAATCTTATATTTACCAACATCCTTTAATCGTAAATCTCCAGTGAACATGTATCCAAACCTTTGAACACAAGATTTACTATGACAGTTAATACCAAGTAGTTTAGATTTAATGCAATGAATATTAGTATTTGTCAAATTACCTACATCTTCACATGATATTACAGACATGCATATTGAAGAATTATTTATACCATACGGTAATGCCTTATATATTTTTTTTATTTCTTCCATAGCCATTTTATTGTAAAAAAGGTTTTTATCCAATTTAAGACTATACTTTTTAAGAATGGCATCGACTTTAAAATAAAAATCTGTTAGTTCATAATCTTCTATTGATTTATTATAAAATTTGAACTTTACTAATTCATTATATTTCATTTCAAGTTTGCTGAATACTCTAACCTTTGATGGCATTGTTACAAAATTTTCTGTTAATATGCTTTTATCAATTTCTTCTCCAATTATTTTTATAGAATTATCATCATCATTAAATACTTGAGTTTGTTTTGGATCATGCTTAGTACCAGTAACATAAATAATCTCATCGGCATAATTTTCAAAAAAAGATGTCGGATCAAAAATCATATATGAAATTTTCTTTGCATAACTAAAATATTTAAGAGCTAATGTAAGCCTTTGTATTGGATTTAGGTACGGAAGTATAATTCTTTTTACTCTTCTGCCATTCAAAAGTTTTTCTAATCCATTAATATGATCTTTATCAAAGTGGGAAATAGTAAGCAAATCTAAATTTTTCTTATTACTTTTTTTATATTCATCTATTCTTTTTTCAAGAATTTCTTTACTATTATTTGTTCCACAATCATAAATGTAATCAAATTCTTTAACATTTTCGTTGCTTCCTAAATTTTTTATAAGAATTTTCCCTGAACTAAATAATCCGTTTCCTACAGCATGATAAATTAACTTACTCTCTAATTTTAATTTGTAATTTGTGGGCCATGTGCATATCAATTTATAATTCCTCCCATCCTTTTCTTTTTATAACGAATTTTACATTTATAGTTTGTTTTATAGTAAGACGAATATATTTCAATATTTTCATATGTTGTTTTTTCTTCAGAAAGTGTTTCAATTTTAGTATGTTGTTAATGAAAAAATAATAGCTATAATTTTTTATTATGTAGTACGTATTAAGTACAAAGTCTTAGTTTTTCAAATTTCTCTATTGATATATGATTATATTCAGTAAAGACTTTCAAGTATTTCTTCCTTGAATACCCCTGAAAGTAAGAGAGCCACGGTCACTCTACTAATTTGTAGATTATGACTTTATGTAACTTTTACTTATATTGTCTATGTGAGCTTTGATTGAGTGGGTCAAATATACTTTTCTGATTCTTTACCAAAAGTCTTGATTATGTAATATTTTTATAAAAAGGAGATGAATTGTCGTCTTTTAATGTCATCTGTCACTATATATATAAATAATTTGTGATTTAAAGTGTTAATATTGTATATACAGGTAGCTTGATGCATTCATATAATAATATGTCTTGTTACAAATTAAATATTGCTCTTAACTCATCAATTATCGCCTGCTGTCTATCCTTAAATTCCTCAAGCTCATTTGCTTTTTCTTCTAAGAAACTTTCTATTTCAGAAGTATAATAATTAATATCTTCATCACATGCAGCACCAATTCCACCATCATCATCTTCTTCCACATAGCCATAAGTTACTTGAACGTATCCATGTGCCACTGTATTATTCCCATTATCTTTGATACAGAAATCTATATCGTCCTGGCCTCCATCCTCTGGAAATAACTTCAATTCATTAACGATTAATTGATATGGCTCTTTTTCAACATCTATAAAGGTTATTGAGTCGCCAAAATTAATACTATCTGGCAATACTATATCATCGGAATTGAAATTAGTTTTTTGAATTTTTGAGTGTATCCAATCCCTAATTCTATCTAAACCTTCAACAGAAGAAGGTATTTGAGCTTCATTATTATCGCCAAAAAACTGATTCATTTGCTCTATAGAGTCTTCAATTTCAGCAATCTCTAATCCGTTAAAATAATCTAATAATTCTTCTTCATAGAACAGTACAAACTCATCAAGCTCTGAGTATATTAAACTTATCCTTTCAAACAGATTACATACTGTTTCACTAAAATTACTTTCTGGTAAATTATCTTCTATTATGGATTCAAATCCCGTTAAGGAACTTAATCCACCTCTTTCACGCATAATCTCAGAGTATTGTATTTCTGGCATTTCTCTCATATACTCTTCCTGCTCTTCGAGTTCAAGTTGAAATTGCTCTTTTAAATTTGCATTTTCAACTTCAGTTTGTAATGATTGTCCTATGAGTCGATGAAAGCTCCTTACATAGATAACTTTATTTTCAAGCGTTTGTTTTGTCAAATCTTCTACAATATCAGGATGTAATTTATTTTTATCTGCTCTATCTCCTGCTTCTGAAAAATCCGAATAGTTTCCTGTTACAAAAAAGATATTATCATCATCATTAATGTTAATTGTATCCTTAATGTTAATTAAGGTTTCAGTAATAACTCCATCAGCATATGATTCCTTCTTATCTATGTGAAATGGAGCCTTTTTATAGATACGTCTTCTCATGCATAATGATATTAGCTTCTCATTTTCTGGAATGACAATGGTATTTTCATGCGAAAAAATTTTATCTATTAAATTAATTATCTCAGTATGGTATGCATCTTTATTACGATCGAACATATCTATCGCATCTTGCAACTCTTTCTTGGATTTCTTCTTATATTCTTTAATGTTTAGACCATCAACTGTATATGCATTTACTCCATATAAAGCTTCAATATTTTTTATAGCTATATCTAGCTTTCCTCTAACTTGGTTAAGTTCCTGATCAATATGCTTATGTGTTTCATGTATAACTATTGCTGGAACCACTACTTTTATCTCATCATAATCTAATAGTTTTTCAAAAGATTCCACTAGTTTATTAGATACTTGGTTTTTCCTATCAATTAGCATATCTAAAAATATATTAGTATCAATTAGTACATATTTCATTCAAACTTCCCCTCCCATTTGATGTAACTCACTAATTTAGCAACTTTCTTTTCATAGTTATTTTTTTCATTAACCACCAATATTCTACACATTTAAGTAATATCCTTCTTAAATTGAGATTTTTTATGGTGAGTTTAAAAAATCATAAGATATTATATGCAATATTAATAATTCACAATATTCCTAAATTAATTTGTATCTTCATGATAATTTACATGTAGAAAAAGATATAACTATAAACACATTCCATATCAACAAAGAGTTTTATCTTTGCTCAATTGTATGATTATCTCAGTTGACTTCAGCTCTGTGAATCCCTAATATCAACTACACCTTCCTTATAATAATGTTGTTGCTTTTGTTGTTCTTATATAATAATAAATTTAACTCATCATTAAGATAAAAAATTCTGTGATTATATTTATCTCTGTGCCAATTTAATAGGTAGAAGATAGAGATATTACCTATGCTCCTTATAGGATAAAGCATCCTTCACCAAATTGTATTGAAGTGAAAAACTTCTAAATTTCTCGGTAAAATTAAAAGCTACACTTTTGAAATGTAGCTTAGGTTTGGTATATATAACTTTAGGATTAAAGATATCTTAGTTCACTTTTGGAAAAGTGCTATTATTGCATTACTGAAAGGTACACGGTAAACCATGAGTACTTACATTAAATTAGCCGCCACCTGGGGGACAACTCAGACTCTGTATACTTTCCTGACAATTATAATTATATGCAAAAGCATCCTCATTACAGTACACACTTAGTACACCAGTCAGATGGATTTCGTTACTGCTATAGTTTTTTTATTGTTCTTTTTATTTCATTGAATGTTTTCATTACCGAACCATCACCATTTTTAAGAGCTCTACCAGCATGTGGTGCAAACTGATTTAAAACAGTTTCAGCACCTTTTTTATACCCTACTTTAGTTGCCTCTTTAATTACATTTTCTAAACCTGATAAAATCTGCTTTGCTGCACTCATCTTATTTTCTCCTTTCTGTATTAGACATTTCTCGTTCTTTTTCTAATATATTTCTAAATTCATCAGTCAACTGATCAGCATAAGTTTCGCTAACTACTTCCTCATAACTCTTGTTATAGGCTTGGCTCGTTTTATTTTTTTTCTTTTTATGATTTGATATGCTAATTACTTTATTATTTTCCATGACAATATACTCCTAACATACAGATATATTTATTACTATCATATCACTTTTTATAGCGATCAAGTAATATCGAATACCCTTGCCCCTTCTCCATTGTTTTAAGATTTGTCCACCAAAGATTGCCTTTGTTAATTCGATAAGTATCATCAATTAACATGTTGTTATCATCTAGGTTAATAACAGAAACACCTAATGCTTTAAAGAAATTCGTAATTTTCGCTTTATGCTCACCTTTAATCGACATAATAAAACCTCCAATCTTTAATTTATAATTACATTCTACATTGGAAAATTCTTTACGTCACGGAATGCTTTTTTAAAAAATTCTTTGCATATTATGCTGTTCAAACATGTCATCAATACCGCTAAAGCACAAGGGTGTAATTTTTTCAAATAATTGTTCTAAGTACTTTAATGTAGTTAAAAAATCATAGCATAACATAGTATCCATCAAAATATGGTAAAGCTTTTTCTGTAATTTATTTTTTAAATTGTATAATTGTAAACTACTGGTTTCCCTATAATACCCTCGACTAATTTTCTCGCGAAGAAATAGATACTCTGATGCTTTCTCATAAGAATCAGCTTCGCCACTCTCTTTAAATTCTTTTAAAAATTTCCTTACAATTGTTGATGCTTTTCTTTTATATTTTGAATTGCTCAAGTAAATCTCCCTAAAGTACACTTTAATATCCAATAAGTTCTCAGGGTTTGCTATTCGTCCACCATACCTAGCGAATAACTCAATAGTTTCTTTTGTTTTATTGAGTTTATCTAGATATTCGTCAATTGCCATTCCTTCTAAAATTATTTCCTTATGCCTCTCAATAGAAATATCACTATATTTATCAACCTTGTATGCATTAGGGACAGGACCAAAAAATTCTGAATCTTCATTTTCTTCTTCTTCCAACAATTCAATAACAGAAATATACTCTCCAAAGTTATTTCTCTGTGCTAAGATGGAAATGAAGATGGCTATTGCTTCATCAAACAAAACATCGCATTTTTTCTTAAAGAAGTTTTGATTTAAGCCACTTTCAAAATTAATAAGAAAGGATTCGATTTTAGTTGCTATTTGAATTTTAATGCTTTCTTGCAAGTCAGGAATTGTAATTACCCAATAATTAATCATTTGCAAGATAGCATCTTGTACTAAGTCAATTGCAAATTCAAGATTGCTAGAATTATTCTCGATTTCCAACTCCTCAATTTGACATCTCATATTTGATATCATTTCTTTTACACTTTTAGGACTTCTTCGGATGATTTCTCTATGCATATATTTATAAGAGTTGAGTTTTTCTGGAAAATAGCTTGCTTCAGGTTTATTGATGTAGAAAAAGTCAAATTTCCTCCATTTATCATTAATACTTGGATCTTTATTATCAATAGAGATTTTATTGATATTAGATATCAACTTATTA
>JAEZDX010000504.1 GCA_023417975.1 Bacillota bacterium | reverse complement strand
GGATTATAATGCATGATTACACCGTGGACAGAACTACAAACGGAAAGGGTAAAATCTCAGACTATACATTAAAGGATATAAAAAAATTAAGAATAAAAAGCAATGATGGTGAAAATTTTCCTATACCTACCTTAGATGATTTTCTGAAGATATGCAGTATCGATGGCCTTATACCTATATTGGATATTAAACCTAGTGAAATGCGGCTAAACTCCAAAAACTATGACAGCCTTTTGGACAAGCTAAATAAGTATAAACTTTTGGACAAATCGATTTTTTGCTCTTATTCAAAAGGTGTTCTTACTGAACTTAGAAACCGTGATAAAATTACCTCTATAGCGGTAATGATGGACATTTCCCAAGATAATATAAATTTTGCAAAACAGCTTCGCAAAGCATTTCTATATTGGGATTATCAAAAATTCACGGCTGATAAGATTAAACTTCTAAATAAAAGCGGTTTGAGATTTGGTGTTTGGACTATCAATGACGAAGCAACCGCAAAGGACTTTATTAACAAAGGTGCTCTCATAGTAACAACAGATAGCTTAAGGTAATTTAAAGATGTGCGAGTTTTAAACTTAGCAATTTCACCGTAGAAAATATTGAATCTTCAACAATTTTTCATAGGTGGTAATTAATATGTAAACTCACACATCTTTTTTATATCAATATTCAATTAGCATTTATTAAAGTTGTTTAGTACTTTCCAAATTCATTATCGCTTAATGAAATCTTCAATTTAGCCGATGAAGCTTCTTCATTTGCATCTTTAGCTGTAGTTGGCCTTATGTTTTTCTTTTCCGACATTTTTTCAAGCATTCTCAATATTTCCGGATTCAATTGCTCCAAGCTGTCATAAGCCTTAGTATTTTGCTTTAGCTTAAATTTATCTACCATTTCTTTCAGCAGCATAGCTTGGCTTGAAAGCTCTTCACTTGCTGCTGAGCTTTCTTCAGACGTGCTGGAATTAGTCTGAACAACCTCTGAAACCTGCATAATTCCTTGACTAATTTGTCCAATGCCCACGGATTGCTCATTTGATGCGGCGGCAATTTCGCTTACGAGTCCGGCTACCTTTTCTACTCCATCCACTATTTCACTGAGAGCTTCTGCAGTATCTCTTGCAATTTTTGTACCTACCTCAACCTTTTTGATGGAGCCTTCAATCATATCTGTAGTCTCCTTTGCAGCATTTGCAGACCGAGCAGCAAGATTTCTTACTTCTTCTGCTACTACCGCAAAACCTTTTCCGTGTTGTCCTGCTCTTGCAGCTTCAACTGCTGCATTAAGTGCAAGTATATTGGTTTGAAATGCTATCTCATCTATAACTTTAATAATCTTTGAAATGCTTGCCGATGCATCATTTATTTCTTCCATGGACTTTAGCATTTCCTTCATCTGAATATTTCCTTGGACTGCATTATTCTTAGCTGTATTGGCCAGCCCATTGGCATGATCTGCATTTTCAGCATTCAATTTTGTTTGTGAGGATATTTCCTCTAAGGATGCAGTTAGCTCTTCAATGGAGCTTGCCTGTTCAGTAGCACCTTGAGAAAGAGCTATACTGGAAGCTGATACTTGTTTAGCTCCTGAGGCAACCTGTTCTGACGCCGAAGCAATATTAGTAAGTACCAAATTATTCTTTTCTACCATTTCAGATAACTTTTTGCCAAGCAAATCATTTTCAGACTTAACTTTAACTTCTATTGTTAAATCACCTGCTGCAATTCTTTCTGCAGCCAAGGCTTGATCTCGTATATTGGCAATCATACTTCCAAAGGATTGAGCAAGACTTCCAACTTCATCTTTAGTATCAGCTTCTACCATCACGTTAATATCTCCTAACGCTAGTTTGTCAGAAGCTTTTACCATAGCTATTATAGGCTTACTTATAATTCGGGATATAAATACTCCGAGAACAATTGCTGCTATTACTGCTATAACAACTACTGTAATCATAATAGTAATTGTTCTGTTAGTTGTCATCGATAAGCCATCGGATCTTGAATTTCCGTTTGTAACCTTACTGTCCTTAAGCTTATTCAACCCCTCATCTATAGAGGTTGCTAGTGTTTGGGCCTCACCGCGAAAAAGTGCCCTTGCTTCATCTGAATGCTTTGCATTCGCAGCTTTAATAATTTTATCTTCTTCAACTCTAAACTTAGCTAAATCAGCTTTTACACTATTAAATAAAGCTGTGGTATCCTGACTGTTAATACTTTTTTGGAACTCTTCTAAATTACTGTCTACATTTTGATCATAGGTCTTTATGTTATTTAAGTATTTTGTAAGATCATTTCCATCTTCCAATATCAAATCCCTTAGATTACCTCTTGTTCTTTGAAAATAAGACATTGTATCTCCTATATTTCCAAGAGGCTTGCCATATTCATTAAATAGAACCGTATATTCTGCATCAATATTAATTAAATTCATGATACCTACAGCACCGACAATTCCGGCAATTATTGCTACCAATATAAAACCTGTTAAAAGCTTTGCTGAAATTTTCAAATTATAATACCATTTCATTCTTTTTCCCCCTTGCAATATTTTTCTTATGTTTTATAGTGCTTCAGTTATTTGTTCCAATTCATCCTCAGCCAGCAGCCTTTTGCAATCGAGCAGAAGCTTAATGGCATTACCAACCTTGCCAATTCCTTTGATATATCTGTTTCCTATACCCATATGATTCTGGGGAGGTTCTACAACATCTTCAGAAGGAATTGTTGTAACCTCTGCAACGCTATCAACAATTAAGCCTACAAGTAATTCTTCCATATCTACTACAATTATGCATGTCCTGTCATTGTACTCCTTATACTGCTTTTTAAAACGACATCGCACATCCATTACAGGTATTATTTTACCTCTCAAGTTTATGATTCCTTTAATATATTCAGGCATCTCAGGAATCTCGGTAATAGCTTGTATTCCTATTATTTCAGTAACATAATTAATATCTATTCCGTAGCATTCCTTGCCAAGTTCGAAAGTCAAATATTTGTCTTTTTGAGCATCTTCTTGAAAGTCCATATCAGTCTCAATTAGCTTAGCCATATTCTCACCTCTTTTCCTTATTGTTTAATTAATGAAGCTACGTCAAGTATTAAGCTGATACTTCCGTCTCCTAATAAAGTACAGCCGGTCAATCCTCTTGCCTTTTTAAATTTCTTTATGTATTCAGGCAGTACCTTTACTACTACTTGCTGTTCACCCACAAGTTCATCAACGAATATACAAAGCTTTTTCTCTTCATGTGAGAGCATGATTACTATACCATCTGTAATTTCTGTTTTTTGGGTTTTAACTTTATACAGCTCGTATAATTTTAAAACAGGATAACACTGTCCTCTTATCATAATCATTTCATTTCCATCCGGTTCAATTATTACATCCTCTTCTTTTGTTCTGAAGGATTCTTTAATGCTTATGAGCGGTATTGTATAAACGGATTTTCCTACTTTAACTGTCATTCCATCCATAATAGCCAGAGTAAGTGGAATTTTTAAGATTATTGCAGTACCTTTATCCGGTATACTGTCGATGGAAACAGACCCTCCCACTTCACTGATATTTTTTGTTACTACATCCATACCAACACCACGTCCGGAAAATTCAGTTACTTCCTCTTTAGTTGAAAACCCTGGAAGAAAAATATATGAAAACACCTCTTTATCGCTGATCTCATTCTCATCCCTGTCAACAATGCCGTTTTTCCTTGCCTTTTCAAGAATTTTATCACGACTTAGCCCCTTACCGTCATCCCTAATGATTATAAGTACTTCATTACCTTCGTTTTTGGCTTCTAATGTCACTGTTCCAACTTCCTGCTTGCCTTTTATTCTTCTAATCTCAGGCGTTTCCAATCCATGGTCGATAGCATTTCTTATAAGATGCATAAGTGGGTCGGATATGTGTTCAATTATGTTTTTGTCAACCTCGGTATCTTCACCTATGATTTCCAGCTTAATCTTCTTGGAAAGCTTTTTGGACATATCTCGAACAATCCTATTCATTTTGTGAAAGGTTGCATTTAGCGGTACCATCCTTATAGACATAACTATATCTTGAAGCTCACCAGTTATTTTCTCCAATTGTCTGGCAGCTTTCTGAAAGTTACCCAGTGAAATCCCTTTTAAATCCGGATTTTCAACTACCATGGCTTCAGATATAACTAACTCACCAATAATGTCCATAAGCTTATCCAGCTTTGTTACATTTACGCTTATTATACTTTGATGGACAGCGGCTTGTTTATTATTATTACCGCTTTCTATAGCTTTATTTTTATTCTCACTGACTTTTTCCACTTCTTCTTCAGTAAAGGCTTGAGTATTTTTACATTGCTGAATAATTGCATCATCATTTTTAATATTGGTTAGTTCAAACTCCCTAATAAGGCCTGTCTGCATAAAAAAGGTATATATATCATCATAATTTTCAGTTGTTTTGAAAGTCACTTGAAAGCCGTTTTTCCTTATAATACTTACGCTATTTTCATTTTCAAAAATTTCTTCCGGTATATGATGAATTTCTCTTGCTAGATTTTTAAGGTTATGAATAATGCTGAAGGCTCTCATGTCTTCCATTTCACAGCCTTCTTCAAAATAAATTGTGGCACTAAACCAATTTTCTATTGAATCGCTACTTAAAGTTTTATCGCTACATATCTCTTCTTCGTTAGCTGCCCCATCTAAGGTTTCACTCTCTATTACAGCCATTGAAGCTTGGTTATCTTGCCTTAATCCGGCTAAGAAATTCTTAATATTATCTAGAAGCCGCGAATTGTCCACATCTGCATTATTTTTATTAATTATTTTCTCCACTTCAGTTTTTATAAAATCAATTTCATCAAGCACTATATCAGAAAGCTTTGAATAATCTATAATCGCCGGCTTATTCTCTCTGACAAAATAAAACAAATCTTCTACTGAATGTGCAGCTGTTGAGATGTTATCAAACATCATCATAGCAGAAGATCCCTTTATAGTATGCATGATTCTAAAAACTTCATTTATTGCTTCTTCGGTAAAATATCCTGCCTTTTCGTTATTTATTATATTTTGCTCAAGCTGCTCGATAAGTTGTGTAGTTTCAAATATATACATATCAAGCATAGCATCATTACTAAAAATGTCAGACAATCAATTCACCACCTTTCCATATGTTATAAGTCAAATTCCAAGTACTTGAGTTATTGTCTTAATTACATGCTCTTCTTTAAATGGCTTTACTATAAAAGATTTAGCACCTAAAATTACAGAATCGCGGATGAACTTTTCCTGTCCCATAGCTGATACCATAATTACATTTGCACGGGAATCAATCATCTTTATATTTTTTAATGCCTCTATGCCATCCATTTCAGGCATAGTTATATCCAGGGTCACCACATCCGGTTTTAGCTCTGAATATTTTCCCACTCCATCTGCTCCATTAATCGCTTCCCCTACTACATGGAATCCATTCCTTTCAAGCATTGTTTTTAGCGCTAATCTCATAAATTCTGCATCATCAACTATAAGTACTTTTTTCATTACTACTAATCCTCCTCGCTTTAATGTAAAAAAATGGCAGCCAACATAAAAGTTGCCTGCCGTAAATATACTTACTGCTGTTTTTTTGGCAACCTGACTATCATGGCACTTTAATGCTTTAGACTCATGGCTTTGCGTCCCCATCTTTCAATGAGTTTGCTATTAACATTAAACTATGAAATTTTCTGTTCTTAAAATCAATTTTCAAGTTTGCTTGCTAAAGAATTAAATTAATTATATCACACAATTTATGTCAAACAAACTAATATTTTGTTTTAAATTGTATATTTTTAGTTTTTTATGTCTGATTTAATATTATTTTTTTCAGTTATAATAAATTTTTTAATAAACAGCCGTAAGCTCTTGTGTAAATTCAATGAGATGGTCAAGAAAAGCCTTAACATATTTACTGTTTTTAGAGGACTGATTTTCTACTGCATAAATAATGCGGCTGCATTTTGGTTCCTCAATAGAGAGCATAACTGCATTTTTTGCAGTTAGCTTACCCCATGAAAATTCAGGCCAAAATGCAATGCCTAGATTGGAATCAATTAGGTTTCGTATAGATTCCTGATTGTCGCTTTCAAAAATTATTTTTGGTGAAAAGCCTGCTTGTTTACAGTATTCATCACAAATTATTCGAAATGGCCTCATTCCTGAAAAACTTATAAAGCCTTCTTGTTCTACTTGCTTTAAGGATATGGACTTCTCAAAAGCATATCTGCTGTTTTCGGGAACAGCCAATAATATATTTTCTTTAAGTAGTTTAATACTTTTTTCAGGTATTCCTTCGGAAACTGCACAGGAAATACATATATCATAATCTGTCTCATCACCATCTTGAAGCAGTCGAAAGTTCACTTCAGGATAAAGTTTTTTATAAGAAATTATGGACTGTGTTATTAATGCCGATGCCGCGAGAATATTTAACCTTATTGTTTGAGCCGTCTGCTTATCGGCTTCTCTTAATCGTGACGGCAGTGAATCTAACTTATTTATGATAGGTTGTAATTCAGACTGAAATAGCTTTCCACAGGAATTCAAGCGTATACTCCTGTTCTTTCTATCAAAAAGAGACACCCCCAGTTCCTCTTCCAGATGTTTTATAGATTGAGATAGTGCAGGTTGAGCTATATGCAGAGAATTAGCTGCTCTAGTCATATGCTCAAATTCAGCAGTCACAAGAAAATACTTTAATTGAAGAATATCCATAATCCCCTCCTGTAATGATAAGTAAATACTTATTAATTTAATAAATATTATATATTTTTATTTATCATGAAACAACGGTATAATATTGACATTAATACTGACTATTATTTATGAAAGAATTAAGGTGCATGCTTTGACATATATAAATGGACAAACTGAAATTACTGAAAAGCTAAGCTTTGGAATGCTGCTTGCATTGGTAGGCGGATTCATGGATGCATATTCTTATATAGTTCATGGAAATGTATTTGCTACAGGTCAGACTGGAAACTTTGTGCTTGTAGCTGTCCGCTTGGCAGAAAAGGATTATGCCGGAATGTTTCATGCTATTATCCCTATAGTATCATTTTGGCTAGGTGTTTTCTTAGCATGGCATATGTTCTATTATTATTTCAAACAAAAAAATCTATTGTGGAAGCGTGGAATTCTTGTAACCGCAATGATTATATTATTTTTTACAGGGTTGCTTCCGCACTCTTATCCCGATATTGCAGCCAATACTCTCGTATCTCTCGCTGCTGCTCTTCAATACTGTGCTTTCAGAAAGTTTGATGAAGATGATAATTACGCCAGCATATTCTGCACCGGAAATATGCGTTCCTGTGCAGATAATTATTATAAAGGCTTTGTTCGAAAGGATAAAAAGTGTCTTAAAAAAGCTTTACGATACAGTTGCATTATACTCGCCTTTTTCATAGGTGCAGTATCAGGTGCATTGAGTTCTAACCTTTTCCATGAAAGGGCAATATGGGCTGTAACTGTAATACTTCTGCTATGTCTTACACTTACTTTCGTATCAAATAAAGCTATCCTCAAAAATAATGCTTTCATTGAAAATCCACTCAAGAAAGCACTCTGAGGAATATAGTGCGAAAATTAAGGATGAAATTCCATAAAAAGAACTTCATCCTTAATCATTATTCTTATTCTGTTTTCATAGCCCTCATTGAATTTAGTACTGCAATCAGTGCAACCCCAACATCACCGAATACGGCTTCCCACATAGTACCTAGCCCAAGTGCAACAAGTACTAATAGGATAAGCTTTATACCTAATGCAAATACTATATTTTGCATTACTATACTTCTTGTTTTTCTTGCCACTCTTATTGCCTCGGCAATTTTTGATGGTTCATCTGTCATTATTACAACATCTGCTGCTTCAATTGCTGCATCAGAACCTACTCCACCCATTGCCATTCCAATGTCTGCTCTTGCCAAGACCGGAGCATCATTTATTCCGTCACCGACAAATATAAGCTTACCTTTTGATGATTTTTGCTTATCTAGCAACTCCAGCTTTTCAACCTTTTGATCCGGCAGCAATTCCGCGTATACTTCATCCAATCCGAGAGTCTCTGCAACCTTCATCCCAACAGTTTTGTTATCACCGGTAAGCATTACAGTTTTCTTAATTCCAAGAGCTTTGAGAGTTTTAATTGCCTTTTCCGAATCCTCTTTAAGTTCATCTGAAATAACTATATATCCTGCATAAGACTTGTTTATTGCAACATGAACAACTGTGCCTACGGTTTCTACCATTTCATAGCTTACATTTTCCCTTTTCATTAATTTATAGCTTCCTGCCAGAACCTCCTTGCCGGATACTTTGACCTTAACTCCATGTCCTGGTATTTCCTCATAATTTTCTATACTGTCTTTAGCTATTTCCTTTCCAAAGGCATTCACTATAGAATTAGCAATAGGATGATTGGAGTAGCTTTCAGCATGAGCAGCATAACTTAAAAGCTCAGCATTTGATATGCTAGCTTGAGGTTTAACCTCCGTTACCTTAAATACACCCTTTGTGAGTGTTCCTGTTTTATCAAAAACAACGACTTCCGCATTATTCAAGGCTTCAAGATAATTTCCACCCTTAACCAATATTCCTTTCTTTGAAGCTCCGCCAATACCACCGAAAAAACCTAAAGGTATGGATATGACTAAGGCACAAGGACAGGATACAACTAAAAAGGATAACGCCCTATACAGCCACTGTGAAAATGTTGCGCCTTCAATAACTAATGGAGGTATCACTGCTAAGGCTGCTGCCGCAAATACTACAGCAGGGGTATAATATCTTGCAAACTTTGTTATAAAATTCTCAGTAGGCGCTTTCTTACTGCTTGCATTTTGGACCAAATCAAGGATCTTGGCAACCGTGGAATCACCGAACTCTTTCTCCACCCTTATGGTCAAAAGTCCATTCTTATTTATTACCCCGCCTAAAACATTATCTCCTGCAGTTACTTCCCTAGGCACAGATTCACCTGTTAATGCAGAAGTATCCACCATAGATCTTCCCTCAATTATCTTACCGTCAAGCGGAACCTTCTCTCCAGGCTTTACAATAATTATACTTCCTATGCTTACTTCTTCCGGTGCCACTTTTTTAATTTCATCACCGAGCTTTAAATTTGCGAAGTCAGGTCTTATATCCATCAAAGACGCTATAGATCTTCTGGAGCGGTTTACAGCCATATCCTGGAACATTTCTCCGAGTTGGTAGAAAAGCATAACTGCTACCCCCTCAGCGTAGTCCCCAATGGCAAAGGCTCCTATTGTTGCTATTCCCATAAGGAAGTTTTCATCAAACACCTGTCCTCTTCGTATATTCTTAACTGCTCTTAAAACAACTTCTCCTCCTACAAGCAAATAGCTTGTCAAAAACAGAAGCAGCTCTAAATAGTTATCAAGCTTAAATGCAGCTCCTATTGCAAAGATTGCAGCTCCAGATATAAACCTGATTATTTCCCATTTATTTCCTTCATCTTTGTCCTCTTTCTCTTTTGCTGCCTTCTTATCTTTACCTTCAACTACTACTACCTTTACATCAGGTTCAATTCTTTTTACTATTTCTTTTACTTTTCTGATTATTTCCTCCAGCTTTGAAGGATTATCAATTTCCATAATAAGAGTTGTTGCAACATAATCTACAAGTGCGGATTTTACACCGTCAATTTTATTTGATTCTCTTTCAATCTTTGCAGCACAATTACCGCAGCATAACCCTTCAAGCAATATTTCCTTTTTCAAATAATTCATAGGTTCCTTTTCAAGCATTTTCACATCCGGTTCCAGCTTTTTTACAACTGCTGCTGCTGCACTTATTAATTCGTTAATTCTATTACTATCTTCAATTTCCAGAGTTAGAGTCTTAGTTATAAAGTTTACATTTGCAAACCCGATTCCTTTAATGTTGCCTACACCTGCTTCTATCTTTGCAGCACAGTTTGCACAGTCCAATCCATCAAGAATAAATTCTTTTTTTACACGAAAGTTCACATTATTTTTCGAAGAATCAATTTCCTTAGATGCCATTTTGAAGCCTCCTTTTACAGGCTTTTTAACCATTTGTCCCATATTGTTAACCCCCTATCCGTTACTTCAATGCTTTTCTTTTATATAATGGAAAAATTGCTTTTTCAGCTTTTCATTTACTTTAATGATTACACTTTAACTATACAAATATTTGAATATATGAATCATTGTTCATATATTCATTATATGAATCAATATTTATTTTGTCAACTATAAAACGAAATATTTATACTATCTATTTACTATAGCTGCTACTTCTAAAATAGGTCCTTATATTTTCCTGATAACTCAATACCGGAGGAACAGCAATTGTCTTTAAATATCATCCGATTTAGCGTTTTATCATAAAGTTCTACCTTCAAATTGCCCAGAAGAGTCTCACTTGCTGATGGCTTCATTTCATTGCCGTCGGGAGCATACAAATCCATGAAAGTACCTTCATTATAGGAGGCTTTCATGCTGAGCCTATATTTCTTGTTATCTGCTTTTAAAATAATATAATTATTTCCACATTTAATGGATAAAGTACTTTTATTTATGCTTGTAAATTTGTAAAACTTACTATCCGAATATATTCCTATCAGAAAGCCCGAAAAGCTTTTGAAGGGTGCAGGCAGCGGAATGTGTCCTGCGGAGCATGTAACTGAGGCACAGCCTTTTTCAAACGAATTACCTTGCAGCCATATGTAGGAATAAGGAAATGCACTCCCCCAATTTTTTTCTATATATACCTTTCCTCCGGTAAAATCAATTATTTCACCGTTTACAGTAAGGCTGCCGCTTATATTACCGTCAACAGCACAAACTTGACTGTAGCACTGCATAAAGCTCAAATAGTTGTAAAAGCCCATGCTTCCGGGATTAATAATACTATCAGGCCATTTAATAATATTGTTAAAATGTAATACACCTTGAATTTTTACCTGCTGTTCATTTATTTTTATATCTATATGATTAAGTGAAAAAGAGCTTTCACCAACTTTCAAATCAAAGTTCCATGAGCTTGCCTTAAACCTTTCTTTATCATAACTTAAATATTTAAAGTTGCATTCGCTGCCATAGAGTATCTGAATAAAACTGTGGGACTTTTTATCTTCTTCCGAAAGAAATATGCCCGGGATAAAACAATAGGATCTTCCTGTACTCGGCTGTACCAGTTTAAAATACCAGCCTTCGAAAAAGTCCGCTTTCTTATTTTCCCCATGATAAACGTCCGGATTTCTTATAAGCTTAACCACGAAAACACCTCATTCATAAAAATATTCAGCTTATTAGAAAGCAATAGAAAACACTTCACAATTTAAATAGATAAATTTGTATACTATGAATATTATTTAATGTAAAAGACATTATTATGTGGTTCTAAATAGAAAATAGCGTATATCTTCATTTGACATGTTAAAAAATATACGATTTTCCAAGATCTAATAAAAAAAGACTGACCTGAGATTTTTTTCAGATCAGTCTTTTCAACTTTAAAATTGCTTTTATTTATCCCTCATAGGAATTTCTTTTTCTGATTACTATAAACAATCCACCTGCTATAAACAGTGCTCCTATTGCCATTAATGCAAAATTATCTATCATTCTTCCGGTCTGAGGTAGTGGTAAGCTTGGACTCTTTATCGGTGTCATAGCTATATCATGTCTTACTATTTCCTTATCAACCGAGATTACAGGGCTAACATACTTCTCATATCCATCTGCTGTTGCCACTATATAATAATCTGTATCCGGGAATACCATCCATGCATATTTACCATTGGCATCGCTTAACTGTGGGTTTAAATTATCTGCCGGAGGGAAATCCTTAACCTCAGGAAGCTCCACTAAAGTACCTGCATTGATTCCTTTTGCTTTATTCCTTTGAGTATCGGCATAATACAGCTTTACATCTGCCCCTGCAATAAGCTTACCTGTCTCTTTATCCGTAATATCTCCATATGGATCTATTAAACAATTTGTAATATTTATTTCTCCGTCGTTACTAACAGCTATCTTTGATGCTCCTACCTTTATCTTGCCGCCATTAGGTAGAGTATAATAAACATCTGCATAGTATGTCTTATTCTTTTCCAAACCGCCAAAGTTGAAAACACCATTGGACAGATCAGAATTTTCAGAAGTAACACTGACATTGTCACCATTTTCGTCTACAACTACTACATTATAATTTGAATAATCCTGCAGTAAGTTTACGCCGCCATCAGGATTCTTCATTAACAATAATCCTGCTGCAGTATTTACAGCATTATAGCTTTCTTTGCCTTGAGGAGTAACTGAACCGGCTTTAGTTTTTTGACGGAAGGTTATTTCCTTAGTTTTTCCGCCGATTTTAACAGCTTTGGTAATGTTAACATTGTAGTCAACATTTCCTTTAGGTATAGCAATCTTATATTTACCATCCTTGCCTGTTACATATCGTGCATAGAACTCAGGGATTCCGTTATTGTCAAAATCCTTTGAGACCTCCACTACAGCTCCTTCTACAGGTAATCCTGTTTCATTGTCTACAACTACACCTTTAATAGCTCCCGGAGCAAAGTGTATTATGGCATTATTGGTAACAGGTACGTCTAAGCCGTTAACCTTTGCCGTTACTGTTGCTGTAGTCATATCATCTCCTGTAACATTTGGTGCCTGCAGCTCAAACAATGCATTTCCATCTTTATCGGTTATAACCGTATTACCATCTACTAATGTACCACTAGTTACTGAAATTGTAACGGTCTTTCCCGGCACAGGATTGTTGTTTTCATCTACAACTGTCACTGTCAATGTAGTTTTATCTTCTCCATCACCTACTATAGAATTTGGGTCAGCTGTAATAATAACCCTATAGCTTGATAAATAAACATCAACTTCTTTTTCTTCATCTGTAGGTTTTACAGGCTGAAGGTTTACTTCAATAGTTTGCTTTAGCCCATCTTTATCTGCTATTACCCTATACAGACCTATTTTCTCATTTTTAAAAAGGTAATTGCCATTCTTATCAGTAACTGTATTTTCAACAACTTTACCGTTAATATCCTCCAGTGTTACCTTGGCATTGGCTTCAGGCCCCTTTGCTGAATAAACCTTTCCTTTAAGGTTCAAGGTCTTCGGTAGAGATTTGTCAATTGTAAATGTAACTACTGTTGTGTTACCGGCCTTATCTGTCACAATTAAAGTATGTGTTCCATCGTCTGATATCTCTGTTCCTGATTCGTATGACTTTCCGTCTAGCGTTGCAGTACCTTCATTATATTCAGGCTTCACGGATGTTTTGTAGGTAGTTTTATCCTTCACTTTGCTTATTATAGGAGCAGTTCCATCAATACTGAAGTTTACCTCAGTAATATTGCCTGCACTATCTTCAGCTTTTAAGACGTAAACCCCTTCCGAAGTGATTTTATCTCCGGATATAAATGCTTTACCATTTAAAAGTAATGAACCTTCATTTGAATAAGCTTCTATTCCAGGTTTATAGCTTCCGTTTTCTTCTACACCTGAAACTTTCGGTGCAACGGTATCTACAACAACATAACTTTCATCAGTTGTAGCACCTACAGATTGAGCTTCATTATTATATACGTCCTTTATTTCTGAAATTTCAAATTTAGCGGCTCCCTGTGAATCGCTAGCCTTTACAACATATTGGGCTTTGTACATATTTCCTTCAGTTTTTGTAACACTTGCCTCATTTCCTAAAATAGTTATTTTAGGGTTTTGAGCTAATTCTTCACTTGCCGAGAATAAAACTGTAATTGTATCCCCAGTTTTTGCATATACCGGATTCTTTTTATTATTTGACGTAATGGAAATATTGCTTATGATTGGCGACTCATCATCCAGGATATTCATTATAAAATCTGCCTGAGATGAATAAGCAAAACCATCACTTGCTTTGTATTCAAACTTTGTCTTTCCAACAAAATTATTGTCAGGTACAAAGCTTAATTTATTTATATCTGCTATTTGTATTATTTCATTTACATTTACTTCTCTATTTTCAATCATGAGTTTACCGTTTACTGGTAATGCTGTAATTAAAATTGAGCTTTCTGCACTTCCTTCTGCATCTGTGTAATTTGAAGTAAAGTCACTAGACGTAAATATGACAGTTTTATTTATATAACCCAGCTTCTCACCGTTTGCTATAACAGGTACAGTGTTAGGCAGTGCTTTAACAATTACAGTGAAATTCTTTGTTGTATTAGCACCATTATTGTAAAGTGTAGCTGTGAGATGTACTGTCTTATCTCCTTGCAGAAAACCAGGTCTTGTAACTTTACCGTACTTTGTTACGGAAGCATTATCGGAACTCCATCTAACCAAACTATTATTTGTTCCTGCAGCAGGTAATATAAGATCCTTTGTTACGCTTGCTTCACTATCACCTTGCGCATATCCTATATTAACATCTCCCAGGGCGGCATTAGCCTCTTTCTCTACATTCTTTAAAGTGAATGATCTGGAAAAACTCTCCGACCAAATAGTTGTCTTCACCTTTAATGTTATCGTATATTTACCTTCTGAATAGCCAGAAAAATCGGAAAGTGGTTCTGCTCCGGAATAAACCTCTTTACCATCTTTTGATACAGACCATAACCGTTCTGTTATAGTTTGCCCTTGAGGATCATAGCTATTATCAACGACCTTTATAGCCTTAACAATTGGTACATAAAGTGTTTCCGGATTAAGTATAAAGCTTGCCAATGGCTTCTCTGTATTATCCACTTTTGTTGAAACATACTTTATTGCCGGGACACTCCAAGCACCATCGTAATCTTGTACCTTAAGTTGAATTATATATTGCTTATTAGGCTGCAGAGTTTCAGTTATCTGTCCCTCCGTCCATGTGGCTGCCTCAAGATCTCTCCACTGCCATTTTTCATTTTTAATTCCCTTATCTGATTGACCCAGTCTATCTTCATCAAAAGAATAATCTTTGATACTAACACTGTAATTTCCCTCATTGTTACTTACTTCCGCATCAAAATTTGCAACAGGAAGTCTATGCGCATACACTGTATTAGGAGATACCACATTGTCTCTAAAGGTAATGCCATACTTACCAGGCTTATCAAAAATCATATTTAAGCTGTCCATATACTGCCCATCAAAAGTAGCTTTTCCCATGCTGTTTTCATAATATGTATCATCATGGTCTAATTTCCAACCGCCTAGCGGATATTCATCATTTGCAGTATTTTCTTTAAGGTTAGCCGGAGTTACATCAATATCCATAGGTTGTCCTATTATAACTTTTGTTTCCCCGGAGCTTGTCTGTGTTAATTGCTCATAAATATATTGGGCAATTGAATCAATTGAAGTGGTATATTGGCTGTTATCTACAAATATACCATTGCCGTTATTCTTAGTAATCAAATCCTCTGCTTCGGATTTATTATTATTTGTACCCCATCCGATATAGTGAATACCTTCGCTGCCTATTCTGGTTTGAATTTCAGCATAAGCACTTGCATCATGAAAATCTTCATCTGATGTATCATTTAAGTTTACTACAAACTTTTTAGCCGCTGCATTCCATTCAGGTTTTCTGATAAGATCCTTAAACTTGGCTACGCTTGTTGTCTGCATACTTAAATTATTAAATGCAAAGTATGATAATATACTACAGCTGTGCTGTAGGTAACTGGCTATAGGGCCAAAGCCATTTCCATATTGAGTATCAAGGCTTAAAGCATTAATAGTCTGACTTCCGTTATCCCACATACTCAAAGTCTTACTGTCCGTTTCAATTTTAATTTTATGAAGAGCTGAATTTGCTTTGTTATAGTTCTTTACTAAAGTTATTCCCGGATAACTGGACATTTGAGTATATCCGTTATAATTGTGAAATGTATTAACATCGATGCCGTTAATTTTATATACACTAATGCCTGCTTGCGTGAATAAAATACAATAACCACTTAGTTTTCCACCTTCAATCTTTGAATTGAAAAGGAAACCTCCACCTTCCATACTGTGATAGTTAATACCGCTTTCGTTAAGTTCAAATTGGAAGGTTTTCTTCAATGTAGAATCATTTGCCATGAACATGAAGTCTTTATATGCAGGCTGTCCATATCCATAGAACACCATATTTTTTCCGTTATTCTTAATTATAATATGTTGATTATTTCTTGAATCTGATTGTCCATCTCCATTTGGATAATTGGTTTCTCCCCAATTTCCTTTGTGATCATATACATCCCAGGCGAAGTTGTCCTGAGTATTTACTTCTTGTGCCTTTAGTCCTGTGACCTTAATCCTTGATTCTTTTACGCCAAGTTCTTTCAGTTTAGCCGTTAAGTCACTTTGGAAGTTTGTAGGGTTAACAGAAGAATCCTCAACAGTGAGAACAATATCTGCGTTATATTGAGGCTTTAATGAAATTTGAACATCATTACTTTCTGCCATAACAGGTATTGCAGTACTTACCATATTAGCAGCAAATAATACTGCTACAAAAGATGAAAAAACTCTTTTTAATCTTAATCCGCTATTCAATTTTTCTCCCCCTTTTCTCAAGTTATACCTAATAATGTCCTTTCCACTCCTTCCAACTAGATTTTATTACTTAATAATAATTGTACTAATCCTTTCTCACAAAAAACTCACAAAATCTTATAAATCGACAGAAATAATATATATACTACTATTTAATTACTCACAGTATCTCCGGCAAATCGGCCTCATGTAATTTCTTATTGAACCACGCCTTATAATTCGTTATTTCTTCCTTGTGAGCCGGCCACTCCTTTAGCATCTCTATCCAGCTTATCATCATATCCTCGTCCTCAATATGCTGCAATACATAATGGCCAATAACTTCTTGCGCTTTCATGTATTCATTTTTTTCCCTATAGTAATGAAGTATTTCTTTACACATCTTTTTGTAATTTTTTGAAGCATTCTCCTGAACAGGTATACTCCAAAAATAGTCCCTCGTTCCAAACAAGGGAGTTGTATATAGAAAAAAAACTTCTATCATTTCCTCCATATGTTCTCGTTTATCCTCCGACTCTATCAGAACATTTAATCTGTCCAAATCAGATAGTATTGTTTGAGTTTCCAATATATATCCGTCATTTACTTTTTTTATGTTAATTGAATTTTGAACCTTTTTTATGACCTGTTTGATTCTATAAACTGTGTTATAAAGGTTATGTAACCCTCTCTCTTCGTCCATATCACTCCAAAATAACTCCAAAAGCTTCCACTTACTTATATATTGACCTTTATATGTTACAAAGTAGGCAAATAATTCTTCAGATTTTCTTGTTGGCCATTTAACTATATGAAGTTCATTATCAAGGAGTTGAAATTGTCCAAAACATCGAACAGAAAATGTTGTGTTCTTTACCTCATCCACGGAATTAGCGTTCTCGGTATTGGACTTTTTGAAGCTTACAGCCTTATCCAGTCTCTTTATAACCCTTAAAATATCTTCCTCACCAATAGGTTTTAGCAAGTAATCTATAGCCTCAACGCCAAATGCGTCTAAAGCATATTGGCTATATGCTGTTGTAAAAACTATCATAATATCAGCTTTTTTTTCAAGCAGCTTTTTAGCTAAATCAATACCGTTTATTCTTGGCATTTCTATATCTAAAAATATAACATCAGGCTTAATATTATCAAACTGCTCTATTGCTTCCTCCGGCTCTGATATAGCGCCTTCTACTATAAAGCATTCAAACTTTGAAAGTCTCTTCTTCATATATTTCAAAATATTTACTTCATCTTCCACTATCATCACTCTATACAAATTAACTATCCCCTTCTTTTACAGCTCTTAACATTCTCTTAGGTAAAAACAATCTGCATTTTGTACCTTTTTCAAACTCTGAATCTATTGAAAATGATGCACCGGAAAAGCTCCTTATTCTTCTTTTAATATTATTAATACCTACTCCACTGCTATCTTCACTATGAAGAATTTGATAGGTATCATCGACACTCATTCCAATTCCGTCATCTTCTACAATAATGCTAATAAACTCTTTACCTTCCATTATTCTTAAAATAACAGTGCCCTCTCCTTCTTTGTTAAAAATACCGTGCCGAATAGCATTTTCAACCAACGGCTGTATTATTAATGCAGGTATTTCAAATTTATCTTCATTAATTGAAGAGTCAATATAAGTTTCATATTTCAGCCTATTTCCGAATCTCAGTTTTTCAATCTCAACATAAGTATTTATTATGTCAAGTTCATGCTGAATAGTTATCATTTGTTTTAGTTGATCCATTTGAAATATATATCTTAAATAGCGGCTCAATAGCGTTAATAGTTCAGCAGCTCTTTCACCATCTTCGTAGCAAAGAGCTATAATATTGCTTAATGCATTATAAATAAAATGAGGTTTTATTTGAGCCTGTAAAAAAGCAATTTCACTTTTTAGCGCCTTATCCATTGCTTCAGTTAATTGTAAAAGAATATTCACTCTTGACATTACTACTTCTTCTGAAAAAGGTTTTGTAATATAATCATCTGCTCCTGCCTGATAAGCTAGTTGTATATCTGCATCACTATATTTTGAAGTTGATACAATAATAGGTAAATCAATAATAGAATAATTCTTTCGAATAGTTTGTATAAGCTCTATCCCCGACATTCCAGGCATCAATATATCTGTAATAACCAAATCTATACTATTTTCATTCAAAATTTTTAGTGCGTTCTCTCCTTTAAATGCTTTAAAAACTTGAAACTCCTTTTCTAGTATCATAGTCAGAATTTTAATGTTAATATGCTCATCATCTACGATGAGAATTTTTCTTACCTTACTTTCTTTGTTAAGCTCATATATTTCTTCATTTATATCTCTGCCGGTCTCATTCTCATCAAGATTATTAATTATCCCATTTTCTTCGTAGCCTTTTGGGAGCCGGATGGACATATCTGTCCCTTTTCCTATAACTGAATTAGACACCCAAATGTCTCCCTTCATTAGTCGTGCAAGCTGCCTGCTTATATAAAGTCCTAAGCCGGTCCATTTCTTTTCTTCCACTTCAAAATCAATACGTTCATATGGATCCTCAAAAATGGTATTCCATATATCATTTGTAATTCCCATTCCTGTATCTGAAATTATAAGAATGATGTTTTCTTTATCTTCCATGGTTTTAGCTATTATTTTGCCGCTGTCTGTAAACTTAATGGCATTATAGATCATGTTATATAATATTTGCTTTAAGCGATTCTCATCTGCTTGTACGAAAGTCATAGGCTTTATCATGTTTATAAGCTTCAGTTTTTTTCCTTCTATATCAAAAGAAAGTATTTGAAACACAACCTGAGCGAGTACATACAAATCAATCATTCTTATATTGACGCTTAAATCACCATGTCTTAATCTTACTACATCATTTAAGTCATTAACCAAATATGACAGTCTTACGGATATATCTTTTATAAGACTTACATTCTCCCTCTGCTCAACTGTCAAATTTCTATTATCCTCCCCTGCCAGTTGGGAAGATATATTTGATATTCCTAATAAAGGTGTTTTTAATTCATGAGTTGTCATTACTAAAAACTCATCCTTTATTTGATTCACAATCTTTAAATTCTCAGTCAATGCCTGTACTTCGTTCATTTTGTTTGTAAACCTTCTTGATAGCAATAAATTTAAGGATAATATAAATGCTACTAAACTCGCTTTTCCAATTATATTTGTATTTATATAACCTAAGTGATAAAATGCTGAATCAACAAACACAAGTGTTATAAACCCGACACTTGCAACAATATAAATAAACTCACTCATAGACACTTTGTTGTATTTTTTTTGTACAAGTATGTATATAAGCCGAGAAACAAAAAACAAAAGCAGTATATCTACATAAATGTGAAGATAAGCCTTAAGGTTTGTGTAAAAACCGTATGGACTTATAGTGAAGATAATTAAAAATAATATTATTGGGGTTACAATTATTCTGTAAATCTTTTTAGTCATAACCTCGGATTCAAGAGACTTTATAAATAAAAGAAGTATGGGAAAACCTGAAAAAAAGCATAAATCTTGAAACTTATATGCAATCTGAAATGGTATATTATCCATAAATTTCATAAAAACTTTTTCTCCTGTAGTAATAGTCATAAACGACAAGATAATCAAATATATACCACTGTATAAATATGTTGTCTCTCTCTCCCTCATC
>JAEZDX010000496.1 GCA_023417975.1 Bacillota bacterium | reverse complement strand
TGCTTGAGCCCAGTGGGGACCTAGCTGCATTTAATTATTATTGGTAATGGGCATTTTCCCGATCAATTGGTTTTGCCTAGTGGCAGCATACATGAATTTGGCCACATTTTCTCTAGAGAGGGACATTTTACTTGGCCGCTCCCCGTATGAGTAATCATAAGATTGTCCTTTGAGTTTAACATTAGGATTTATAATTCGAACGGCTGTCCAATCCACGTTAGAATGTTTAACGATTACCTCCAGCTTCTTCATTTCGGTATAACCGTTTGGCAAAAATATCTTGGCCAATATTCCTGGCACTACCGTCCATAAGTTTTTCCTATCGTCTTTAGATTGCTCTGCCGGTGTCGCGAGAGTAATCAACCTTTTATTATTGAATTTCTTCATCGCTTTGATAATCAAATCATGTCCGTTGGCGACCGGCGTGCCTTTAAGTTTTAGTGACATATCAGATGAATGGCCTAATGTGCTGATTACGACATCCGCTTCCGAAACAGCCGTTTCAATGGCAGTTGCATTTGAGAGTTCCCCTGTTACAAGCTACAAAATAGAGTGATTTAACATGATTTAAAAGATTTCTGCCAGTTCAGCAGTTCTGATTAATCCGGATTCGATAATTTCCGCAGCACGGTCTCTGTATTTTGCGTGTCCTTCAATGACGACAATCTCAGGGTTTTTGATACCCAACAATACACCGAGTATATTCTTTACGTAATTTAAACCCATCTCCAATGGAGCTGCAAATTCCGATGAAAAGTCTCCGCCACGAGCACAGAGAAGAGCAACTTTTTTGTCGCCAACCAATCCTTCTGGTTGACCTTCTGCCGTGTATCTGAACGTTCTCCCTGATTGCAACAAATAGGAAATATAAGTGATGAGAGGGGCCGGAACCGTTAAGTTCCATAAGGGGAATGCTAAAACAACTTTGTCCACGGCCAAAAATTCGTTCAAATAGTGGTTCACTATTTCTGCAGCCTGACTTTCTTCCGCAGTGTTTTCTAATCCTTGTGCTGCTTTATAAAGTCCCGAAATAGCTGTATTACCGTAATATGGCAGACCAACGTTAAAAAGGTCGAGTTCTATTATTTTATCCTCTGGATGAGACTCCTTGTATGTTTTCAAAAAAGTATCATACATTTTGACACTAACCGCTTGCTCTGCTGGTCTGTCGTTAGATTTGATGAATAATACATTTGCCATAAATATAACCTCCAAAATTTATAATATTTAATAAATTAAGCAACTTTCTTTTTGCGAGTTTATTTATTCGATTCCAAATCAGTTATATTCAACTGGTGGCATCTTACTTTTTAATCGCCCTCGTTTATACAACACATGTTGTATAAATGAATTATACTATATTTGAAAGATTGTTCAACCAACAGTTTTAAATATATGTAGTATACCCAACAAAGTATTAAAATTGTATTGAAAAATAAAGGAGCCCATGAGTTAAAAGTAATATGAAAAATACTTATCCTCGGTTTACCCTCAATTTTATGTCACACGATTATTAATCGTGTGTCCTGAGCATTGGTTAGTTTCCTTTGCTCAGAATTTGTCCCATTATTAGATACGTCCAGTTCGTTTTAGTTTTTCTATTTCGCCGTCAAACGGGTGCCATAAATCGTATTTTCAGTAAGAAATCTGCACAAAAAGACTCCGGCAAAAACTGCCGGAGCCCTTCATATTGGCGGAAAAAGGTTTTTTTATTAATCAAGCTCATTTCCGTTAGATTCAATTACTTTTTTATACCAATAAAATGAGTCTTTGCGAGATCTGTTTAGTGTTCCCTTACCTGAATTCTCCTTATCCACATAAATAAATCCGTATCTCTTTTTCATTTCTCCCGTTGATATACTAATCAAATCAATGCATCCCCAAGGAGTATATGCAATCAAATCTACCCCATCGCTAACTGCTTCCTTCATTTGAATAATATGATCTCGTAAGTAATCTATTCTGTAAGTATCATGAATCGAGCCGTCTTCTTCTACTTTATCAATTGCACCTAATCCGTTTTCTACTACCATCATTGGAATTTGATATCTGCCATATAACTCATTCAATAAATAGCGCAGCCCTTTAGGATCAATCTGCCATCCCCAATCGCTGGATTTCAGATATGGATTCTTAACGCCCATAACAACGTTTCCTAAAGTTTTTAGCGCATCCTCATCAACAGTGCTGCAAGTGCTCATATAGTAGCTAAAACTATAAAAATCCACCGTACCACTTTTGAGTATCTCCTTATCACCATCTAAGACAGAAATTGAAATTCCAAATTCCTCAAACATGCGTTTTGTAAAGTATGGGTACTCTCCTCTTACTTGAACATCGCCGCAAAAATAGTTCATCCTCATATGCTTCTGTGCCAATAGTGCATCTTCGGGATTACAAGTATATGGATAGCAGCAGCCTCCTGCAACCATGCAGCCGATTTTGAATTTCGGATTAATTTCATGACCTAACTTTACTGCTTTTGCACTTGCAATAAATTGATGATGCAATGCTTGATATCTTTTCTGCAGCTGTTCTTTTGTATCAGGAAGTCCCAGCACTTGTGCAGGCGCGTCTTCGCATCTAAATCCACCGGATACAATATCTCCAACGCCCATTGTAATACTATTAATTTCATTAAAAGTGAGCCAATATTTAACCAAAGCTTTATATTCCGTAAACAAAGTGTTGCAATATCTAACATAAAAATCGATACATTTACGATCAAGCCAGCCATCATATGTTTTCATTAAATTGTATGGTAATTCATAATGAGAAATGGTCACTAATGGCTCAATTCCGTACTTTTTGCATTCCTCAAAAACAGATCTGTAGAAATCCAAACCCTTTTGATTAGGCTTTTCCTCATCTCCATTAGGAAATATTCGTGTCCAATTAATAGACATACGAAACATATTAAAGCCCATCTCTGCAAATAATGCAATATCTTCCTTGTATCTGTGATAGAAATCTATGCCTTCATGAGACGGATAATAGTTATCAGCTTCTATATTATTAGTGAAATAACGATGCTTATCTACCGATCCGCCCGTCATGTGATCGCATACACTATCACCCTTTCCATCCTCATTCCATGCTCCTTCAAATTGGTTTGCAGCAGTAGCCCCTCCCCAAAAGAAATCTTTAGAAAAACTCATTTTCTTTCCTCCATCTTTTAATATATGTCTTCGCCTTTATATATAAATAATGTGATAATAAAGGTTGCGGCAAAACCTATCAGCATACTGATTCCCATATATATAACATTCATTTTTGTTGGTCCTACGAAACCGGCAATACCGAAAATTCCAGCGCTTCCTGCAAAGGCATAAGTATATACCTTCATTAAACCTGCAAAAGCTGCTCCTATAAAGTTTCCAATCATCGATGCATAAAGCGGCTTCTTCAATCTAAGATTAATACCGAACATAGCAGGTTCCGTTACTCCGCCTATAACAGCTGTAATGGCACTGGAAGCTGCTGCTGACTTAGTCCTTTTCTCTTTACTCTTTAATGCTACAGCGGCTGCTGCTGCACCTTGGTTAATGTTGGAAAGCACGCCTGCAGTACAAACTATAGGTTCGAATCCAAAGGTAGCAAAGGATTGGAATATATAAGGAACTAAGGCTCCATGCATTCCTGTTATTACTAAAAGCGGATACACAGCTGCTAAAATGGAAACTCCTAAGAAACCTGATGTGTTATACAGCCACATAATTCCTTTTGCTAAGTAAACACCTAGAAATGCTCCTGCAGGTCCGATTAAGCAAAGTGTCAAAGGTAACATTACTAAAA
The DNA here is from genome assembly GCA_023417975.1 of Bacillota bacterium. Lineage (GTDB taxonomy): Bacteria > Bacillota > Clostridia > Clostridiales > Clostridiaceae > JAEZDX01. Next base: position 7,983 of record JAEZDX010000496.1, on the reverse strand, counting down.
TTGTTCCTACAGGTACTATTATCAATTTTAATGAATCAGGTGATATCTTCTGTAAGAATCTCTCAACATATCCCATTACATATACAGCCATAATTATTGGGAATATAGTGCTTGCATAGGATGTTGCATAAATAGGAAGTCCGAAAATTGACATACCCACATTGCCTGTAACGTTGGCTACAAAGGTAGGATGTATTAATATTGCTCCTAACAACATTCCAAGTCCCATATTGGTCTTAAATTTATTTGCTGCAGTTGCACCTAAAAATATTGGAAGGAAGTAAAAGCCTGCATCTGCCGCAAAGGATAACACCGTATGTGTGGGAGTTTTAGCAACAAGAAAGCCAAACATTTCTCCCAGTATAACAATAACCTTCAGCATACCTGCGCCAATTATCAATGGTATTATAGGCATTAAGCTTCCTGAGATTCCATCTATAATTGCTCCAAAACTGAATTTCTTTTTATTATCTAAATTTTCATCAATAGCTTTTTCAACTGCAATTCCTGCTTTTTCACAGATTAGCTTATATGCCTCTCCAACTGATTGACCTATAATAATTTGAAGCTGCTCATTTGACCATTGTACTCCAATAACTCCGTCTATTTTCTCAATTTCGTTTAACTTAACAACGCTAGTATCCTTCAAGTTGAATCTTAATCGTGTCATACAATGACCGAAATTACTTATGTTGTCCTTTCCACCTATCAGTTCCAAAACCTTTGCTGCCAGCTCTTCGTATCTTTCTTTCTTTGCCATTTTTCTTCTCCTTTTTATTATATTTTTTAAGAAGTAATTGTTAATAAAAAACAAAAAACCGAAATCACACTATTATGCTAGTGTAAATTTCGGTAATGCCTCCGTTACGAGTTACAATCCAAATTATTTACTATTTATTATTTTTTAAAATTCTGCTAATATGCATCATTAAATACAATAATTCATCTTCCGTAATTTTTGAATTCAATTTTATATCAATAACTGTGCTAATGTGAAGTGCGCACTCATAAATTTCGGGATTCTCTTCTTTCATTACATTAAAAAGTACGCCGTTGTCATCTAAAAACTGTTTATTATCTTGAATTCTTTTAAGAAAATATCTTAGATGTATTTCAAATCTGTTATAATTAAAACCTTTACGATCAATCTTAGTTTCAAAATCTGTTTCAATAATATTAGTGAGCTCTTCAATTAACTTTTCAGCATATGAATTATTAGCTTCATTAGTGCTTTCTTCCGCATTTACAAAATGCATTGCAATATTGGTTATTTCACTTTTTGGCAGTTTAACAGACAATTTTTCTTCTACTAGCTTAACTGCATATCTTCCAAGCTCGGTTTCTTCGGGATACAATTTCTCAATATCATAAGAAAACACCATTTTCATTTCTTTATACTTTTCCATGCGCTTTAAAGCAAAATTAATATGATCTGCAAGTCCCGGTAAAAGATTGGGATTCAAATTACACTTGAGAGTCATCTGTGCTTTCTTAACAATAATTGCAGCTATTTGGGATACCTCTTCCGGAATTTCTTTCAAAAATTTATAGAAACTTTCATCCATTCTATAGAAGGTCATGGAAATGGTGCTCAGATCTGCCAGCTCATATGGCATTGCCGGAAACCCGATTCCTTTTCCAAAAGCTATTAATTCGTTATCATTACTATCCAAACAAACAGCTACATTATTGTTAATTTTTTTGATAACTTTCATGAGAAATCCTCCTTATTGTGTAAAGTGAATCAACATACTTTCTCCGGCTATAACCTGCTTCTTAGCTTTTTCAACGTCAAACTTAAAATCATTACTATTTGTTATAACCATAGGTGTAATCAGATTTATATCATTCTGCTTCATAAAGTCTCTGTCTATTTCTATAATTGGTGTTCCCTTTTTAACCTTTTTGCCCACTTCCGTTAATGCCCTAAACCCTTGGCCGTTTAATTTTACCGTATCCACCCCGATATGCACTAAAATTTCAGCACCGTTTACAGCGGTGATGCCAAAGGCATGTAAGGTATTTGCTATGACTGTAATTTCTCCATCACAAGGGGCACATACTATATTGCCATCAAATTCAAAGCCTATACCTTCTCCAAGGAGCTTGTTCGAAAACATTTTATCCGGCACATTTTCTAACGCAACAGTTTTTCCGCTTACCGGTGCGTATAAATCACTATCCATTTTCTTTTTAAATATATTAAACATAGTTTCTCTCCTTTACAAATAAAAAACTCCCTTAGATATACCAAACGCAACAAAATAATTGTCGTTTTTGGTAATGCCTCTAAGAGAGTAACAATCCAAATATATGTTTTTGCACAAAATACGATTACATTTAGGCCTAATTAAATTTGCTGTGCAATTTTGATTAAATGATATCATCCTATAATTAATTTGTCAATACTACGATTGGAGGAAAATATGTTTATTTGAAACAACATGCCATCTCCCTCATTTCTTTCTATAATTATGAGGAATTAAACATTATTTAATAAGCCCTCCAAAAACCATCTCTGACATAACTTCATCACTCTCTTTCATACCGCCTTTGCTCCACTCTATCAATACATGATAAAAACCACCGGATATGAAAGAAATATTATATCTCTCAACATCAGGAGAACACTTTTGGTTACAGGTAATGGATTTGGAATAAGAATAAAGAAACTCAACAGCCCGCTCATATATTAAATTACTTAAATTAGAGTTAATTAAGTTAGTAATAAAAGCTTGATGTTTTCTAAAGTAATAAAAAAACAAGCGCGTAATTTCATAACTATCTAAATCACGATTATTTAGAGCATGCTTAGAATATTCCAGGAAAAGTTCATCAAGATGAATACAGATAACATCTTCTAAGATGTTGTAATTTCTGTAGAAAGCCATCCTGGAAACACCAGCTTTTTTAGCTACTTCAGTAATAGATATATCCTTGAAGCTTTTTTTATCCATTAAAATCATAAGGGCAGTAAAAATACTTTCTTTAGTAATCCTATTTTGGGCATCATTATATTTGTTTGGCATATCAATATCCTCTCTTTTGTAACATCACAAGTGAATTCTATTGAAATATTTCTGTATTCAAATTATACTATACCCATCATGGCGTTACAAGTGAAACGCCTATTAAAGGAGCATACTATGAAAGTATTATATTTTACAGCAACAGGAAACAATTTATATGTGACAAAGAAAATTGGTGGTGAAAGCTATTCTATTCCTAAGTTAATCAAAGCGGAACAGTTTGAAATTGAAGATGAAAAAATCGGAATTGTTTTTCCAACTTATTATGGAAAAGTTCCTAAAATTGTGGAAGAATTTTTAAACAAAGCTAAGTTAAAAAGTAATTATATTTTTGCAGTTACATCTTACGGAGCTTTTTCCGGACCTGTTATAAGTCATCTTTTAGAAATAGGAAAAAGGAATGGAATCAAGTTTTCTTATATTAACGATATACTTATGGTGGACAACTATCTCCCTGCATTTAACATGGATAAAGAGATTAAAAAAGAGCCTAAGAAAAATATAGAAAAAAATCTTGAGTTAATAATCAAAGATATTACAGAAAGCAAGGAATACGTTCATAAACACACTGCTCCAATGAGATTTCTTGAAGGTTTAATTGATAAAATCAGTTCCCATCAGGCTAATACAGAATTTGATAAAAATTTTAGTGTAGAAAATACATGTATAGGCTGCAAAGTTTGTGAGAAGGTATGTCCGGTAAATAATATTGTTGTAGATGAGAAACCAGTTTTTAATGGTAATTGTCAGCAGTGTTTAGCCTGTACCAACAATTGTCCAAAGAATGCTATCAGGCTTAAAAATGAAAGAAGTAAAGCTAGATTTATTAACCGGAATGTTACTCTGAAAGAGATAATAGATTCCAATGAATGAACGGTACCTGTTACAATAGTGGGGCAAAATCGCCCCACTCATAATCTACACGAATTTAACTACAGCCTTTTTTCTTGGCGCAGTTCGTATATATTTCACATTAGGATATCCAATCACCATGGTAGTCACAACCTTTTGACCTTTTTCCATGTTTAACATCCTTCTGAGTTTTGAGCTTATATTTACTGCAGCAGTAAAAAATCCACTGTACAATGTACCAAGTCCTAAAGCTTCTGCCATTAATTCCATATTAGAAGCAGCTAAAGCACCATTAACTTTATTATTTGATAAAATAACAATTATGGCTGGAGCATCCTTAAAAAAGAATTCATCATCTACATTAGATGACCTTACAATTGGCAAAAATAGTCCTAGTGGCTTTTTTAGGACTCTTAATAACTTTACAGCTTCTCTTTCAATTTCCTTATTCTTTTCTGTTATTACAATATAAGAAACATCCTGTGAATTACTAGCAGTTGCAGTATAACGTCCCGCTTCAATAATCTGCTGAAGTTTCTCTATCTCTACTGGAATATCTTTAAACCTTCTAATTGATCGTCCACCTTTTATTACTCTTAATAGAGTGTCAGCATTAAGTTTGTCTTCTTCTCTTATAGATATAATTTCCTTCTCATCATATTCTGGTATACTAACTGCATTTCTTGGACAAATAGCTACGCAATGACCGCACTTAAGACATCTGCTTTTTTTTATGTCCGCTTTCTTATTTTCCATCACAATATTATATTCTGGACAGTCTTTTACACACTTCCCGCATCCAACACATTTTTCCAAATCAATCTTAACATCTGACTGCTTATCCAATCTTATTCCTCCAATAACGCTGATTTTATTTTTCTATTTTATTACTCCTCTTTTTTAAAAATCATCTCTTCTATCAGGTGCGGACTTCATAATTGAATTTACATGATCAAAAAGTTTTATTATCTTGTTTAGTTCATTTTCCCTTGCATCCAAATAGTAATAATTCCTTGTTCCTTCTTTTCGTACACTTATCATATTTGCATTCTTTAATATTTGTAAATGATGGGACACAGATGGTCTTGAAAGCTTAGCCTTCTTTGCAATATCACCTACTCTTATTCCCCTGCAATCACTCAAGAGTAACGTACTTATGATTAATTGTCTTGTTTCATCCCCTATGGCTATTAATGCTTTTTGGGACTCTTTAAATTCTTTTAATAACTCTAAAAGCTCATCAAATTCATTCATTTTTGAACTCCTTCTGTAGATGAATTGTATTAATAGTTCATTTGTTTAAGTCATTATATCATAGGACTTTCTGAAATAGTTTATTGGTAAAGAAATTGTAGATGAACGAATGAATAAATACTACTAAGCTAGACTTTTCCTTCTTAACATAATCACTATCTTTCACTTAAAGTTACTGATATCAACGGTTTCAAAAAGGTACACGTCACTTATGATACGGTTCACTGTATCAGTTGCAAGTGCGATTTTTTATATCTAGAAATCCATATATTATCCAACTTATTTATTGTTTCTCTTGTTACTAAGCTTATGACTTTCAAAATCCTTCTTCATAAAAGTAAGCACCTTATCTACATTTTTTAAAAGTACTATATTATTACTGGTTTCTTCAGCAAAAATTTAATATGATATTGTGCCCGATATGTATATATAAAATTATTATTGACACAACAAAATCTATCCAGTATAATTATAGATAAATACAGTCTGTATTATCTTTGCGGAGGAGATACTATGAAATATACAAAAGCAACCAATTATGCTTTGCATATAATGGCATATTTAGTTAAGCAAGAAGGTAAAGAAAACTTAAGCCTACAACCTTTAGCTAGCCACATGAATATATCACCTACTTACCTGTCCAAGATACTAACTCAATTAGTAAAGGCTGACCTTATTCAGTCTACACCAGGATTAAATGGAGGTTATAGTCTTCGTAAGCCAAAGACGGAAATAAGCTTTTACGATGTCATTCAAGCCATTGAAGGCAGTGGATCACTTTTTACTTGTGAAATGGGCGATAATAAAGCTTGTCACATAGAAAAGGTTATGAGAGATGCCGAAGAGAAAATGGTGAAGGAACTTAAAGAAAAACGTATCTGCGACATTTTCTAAAAAATGAGCTAAGAGCGTAGGTAGTTTTACTGCTCATTTTTTAACATAATTATAGATAATTACAGTCTGCATTGTATTTTATAGGAGGTTTTATTATGAATCACAACCATCATCACAACCACATGGATCAAAAGTTTTTAAGCAAAATTGCCTTTTTAGATAGTAGGCAGAGGGATCGTCTCATACCGCCTGAAACACTTATTAGCCAAATGCCAATTGAAAAAAGTCATACTCTACTGGATATCGGTGCTGGCACAGGTTTTTTTACAATTCCTATGGCAGAAAATACCTCTAACAAAGTGTACGCAATGGATCCTGATAGGCGTATGCTCAGCATTATAGAAGATAAGGCTAAGGAAAAAGGACTTACTAATATTGAATTGATGCAAGATTTTATTGAAAACTTAAGCATTGAAGATCACAGTATTGATTTTGTTATGGCATCCTTAATACTCCACGAAGTAAGTTCACTGACAAAAGCACTGTCAAATATATTTAATGTACTAAAATCAGGAGGACACCTGTTATGTCTGGAGTATGAAAAGGATGACCTGATAGTGGAAGGGCCTCCAATATCCATTCGTATTGGATCTAAGGAACTGGAGAAAGCATTGTCATCACTTGGCTTTGAAATTGTGAAAAATACTAAAATTAATGATGCTATTTATACTGTACTGGCAGTTAAAAAGTAGCTAGTTTTAACTGCTCATTTTTAAAACAATTATAGACATTTACAGTCTGTATTGTATTTCATAAGAGTCTTATACCTTCTCAGCATCGTAGAACATCAAGCTAAGTAAAAAGGAGAAGTGAATTATGGAAGCAAAAAAAACAGGAAAAATCGATGATCTGGAACAAAAACCAATTGGAATACTGTTGGCACAGTATTCTATTCCTACTGTACTTGGATTGATTGTAAATTCCTTATATCAGGTAGTTGATCGGATTTATATCGGCCATATAGAAGGGGTCGGAGCATTAGCTTTAACGGGTATAGGGTATACCATGCCAATAACAACAATTATTCTGGCAATAACGGCCTTAATCGCCGTTGGTGCCAGTTCAAGCATATCTATTCGACTTGGCGAAAAGCAAAAAGAAGCGGCAGAAAAAACAGCAGGAAATGCCTTGACTTATGTTACCATTATTAGTTTGTTAATCACCGTTATGTTTTTTATCTTTAAGCAACAAATTTTTGGATTGCTTGGTATCACAGGCCAATCCCAGCCTTATGCTGACAACTATATTTCAATCATAGTCTTAGGAACCATTTTTAATATGTTCAGCTTTGCATTACCGACCATTATAAGGGCTGATGGACGACCAACTTTATCTGCTGTAATTACATTGATCGGGTGTATTGTAAATATCCTTTTAGATGCGGTTCTCATATTTGGTTTAAACATGGGAATTGCCGGTGCGGCAATCGCTACCGTCATATCTCAGGTTGTCGTTACCTCAATAGGTTTTGGATATTTTATAAGCAGGCAAGCATATTTAAGACTGTCAAGAGCCATGTTTCGCCCAGTTCTATCAATACTCAAATCAATTATAAAAATTGGGATTGTTCCTTTTACTAATCAGCTTTCAATAAGCATTGCGCAACTCGTAGGAAATTACTCGCTGGCACTACATGGAGGAGAATTGTCCATAGGTGCGATGACTGCAATAAATTCTATTCTAGTGATTTTTTTAATGCCTATACATGGTGTTGGACAGGGTTTACAACCTATTGCAGGATATAACTTTGCAAAGAAAAATTATAGTAGAACATTTACAGTATTTAAGTTAGCACTATCATGGAATGCAGTACTCTTATTGGTGGGGCTTACTCTGATTCAAATCTTCCCGGATTTTTGGGTTTCCCTTTTTATCAACGACCCATCTTTGGTCCCACTTACTTTGGATGGCTTGCGTAAATTCACTATTCTATTACCCTTGGCTACCGTTGTTC
>JAEZDX010000480.1 GCA_023417975.1 Bacillota bacterium | reverse complement strand
CAATAATAACTATAGAGGCTCCTTTGGAATTGCTTAAAGCTCCGGCTTTTGACATAGCCTTTTCAAGGATATTGAATAACCATTGAGTTATTGCTTCCTTTGCTCTATCTATTATATCTGAAATACTGTTGGTCAAATTCTTGTACTCGGGTCTGCCTGCAATTTTATCTACTGCATCATTAAATTCAGTTACGGAAGTGTCCATTATATACATCAACACTTTGCTGCATCCTTTCCCTTTTACTTTGTATTTCTCTTAGTTTGATTCTCATATCCAGACCTTCGTTCTGAAATCTTATATTAAAATACAGAAGACACAACATTATCATATATATGGGTGTAATAACTGCATATGACAACATGCTTACGGGAATCTGTATTCTATTAAAAAACAAACTGAAAAATGCAATTAAATCCTGTGATAAATTTAAGAATCTGAGGACCATGTAAAACAGGCCTACGATCAGTGCCGTAAAACTATCCATGGATAGCTGAATAGCATATATACTTATATAGAACAGTATTACACATCCAAATACCTTCCAATAATTATGTTTGACCATGCGCCAGCTTCTTTTTATAGCTGCAAATATACCTTTATTTTCAAGAACTATGGCATGTATTGAAAAAATGAATATGGAAATATAGCCTATAATAATTGCTGCAGCCAAAATAAGCGATATTATCAAAAGAGCCGCTAAGACAACTATTCCCCAACTATATTTATCAATTGAGTTTATAGCTTCCCCAAAAACTCCGTCAAAGACTTTTACAACAACATAAAATATCGCAGCTAAGGGGACAGCCATAATAGCTATTACAATTGCAAGTCCACACATTCTTAAGAAATTCCCAAAAGCAGCTTTCAATGCCCCTGCAGCATCGACCTTCTGCATAAAATATTCTTGACTTATTATTTTTATTATCCCTGCATTGGAGGACATAAAAACTGCCAGTGCAAGCAGTATAACGATAGGTATTAATACTATTAAAAATACTTCTCCAAATATTACTGCTGCAAAAGCAGAAAAAACAATAATTATGATAATTCCAAAAAGCCATACCATACCATATAAAAGGGCAAAAGAAACAATACTTTTTATATACTTTCTCAGCAAATCTATTGATTTATCCATTATTTCCGAAAGACTCATTATTCCCATGTACTCTCTCCTTGTTAGCATACTTAGTAACTCATTTATATTTTACTAAAATTTCAATTAAATAGAAAGAAAAAAAATTGTCAATACTTATTTGTACTGACAATTCTCATTAAAATTATTATATTCTAGGTTTTGAAACTTCTATCCTGATTTTTCTTCCATACAGTTTTTTCCCTGAGCAGTTTTGTATTATATCATTAGCAACATGTTCAGATACATCAACAAAAGTAAACTTATCAAGTATATCTATATTGCCAACATCTTCTCTGTTAACCTCTGCATTACTGTTGAAAAATTGAAGAAGTCCTTTTGGGTCTACCCTATCCATACGGCCTATATTAACAAAAAGTCTTACAAAGCTTGGTGTAGAGTCCAGACTATTATCTATGTAATCATAGCTGACTTCCTTACTGTAAACTATATTCATAAGGGCTGCTGCCACGTCAACAAGATTGAATTCCTCATCTAATTCTGCTGCTAAAGGTACAAATCTCTTATATTCGTCACCTTCCAAAGTAGATTTAACCCTTGCCAGCATTCCTTTATACTTTGTAAGGAATATATCATCAATTGTAGGTATTTCTCTTCTTTTAATTTTACCCTTTGTTACTCTTTCTATCTGCTTAAGAGTTCTATACTCTCTTGCTGTAACAAGAGTATATGCTATTCCTTCTCTGTTAGCTCTGCCTGTTCTTCCGATTCTATGAACATAAGACTCAATATCCTGAGGCAAATCATAATTTATTACATGTGACACGTTCTCAACGTCTATACCTCTTGCAGCTACATCTGTAGCTACTAAAAACTCAAGATTTCCTTCCTTAAACTTTCTTAAAGTATTCAATCTTTGATTCTGATTCATATCTCCATGCATACCTTCAACATTATAGCTTCTGGCTTGCATAGCCTCTACTACCTCATCTACTCCCTTTTTCGTTTTACAAAATACTATAGCTGTAGCAGGCTCATCTGCATCCAATATTCTGCAGAAGGATTCAAATCTGTCCTTTTGTTTAACTTCATAATAGTATTGTTTTACAGTTGATACTGTCATTGTATTCTTAACTATAGATATATGCTTCGTATCCTCTTTCATATATCTTCTGGCCAATTTTCTTATCTCATCAGGCATAGTAGCCGAAAAGAGCATTGTCTGTCTATCTTTGTTACAATTTTTTATTATTTCTTCTATATCATCTATAAAGCCCATATTAAGCATTTCATCAGCCTCATCCAAAACCAAAAAGCTTATACTGCTCAAGTCCATTACATTTCTTTTTATTAAATCCAAGACTCTTCCAGGCGTTCCTACTATTATATCTATACCTCTTCTAAGCGCACCTATTTGTCTTTCTATTGGCTGACCTCCATATACGGGAAGCAGTCTCACTCTTGCATATTTAGCAATCCTATTTAGTTCGTCATTAACTTGAATTGCCAATTCCCTTGTCGGTGTTAATATAATAGTACTAACTTTTCCTTTTACTTTGGATATTTTGCTTAATATAGGTGCTCCAAATGCCAATGTTTTTCCGGTACCTGTCTGAGCCTGCCCTATAGCATCATGTCCTCCCAGCAGTACAGGTATAACCTCAGCCTGAATACTTGAAGGTTCTTCAAAACCCATATCGTCAATTGCCTTCAAAACCTCATCACTTAATCCTAATTCATAAAACTTCTTATTTTCCATATATTCTTCTTCTCCTATACTATAATCTTTATCTACAGTATTGTACTACTTAGCGTAAACTCATGTTCTCTTACAACGGAAAAACTCCATAAGAATTAACTCTTACAGAGTTTTTTCTAATTTTTGTCTTTACAAAAAGTTTTAGCTATCCTTTGTAAGTAATCATAGGATTTAACGAAGCAATTACTTTTACCATATTTTCTTTGAGCATATCTTCCATAACTTTGTCAATGTCCTTGTAAGCTTCGGGAGCTTCTTCATAAATCAACTTCTTATCAGCACATATTAAGTTAAACTGCATTTGTTTGTTTTTAATATTCTTTTTAGAATAGACTGACTCCAATCTTTCTTTACAAGAAGAGCGCGGCCATTTTCTGCCTGCTCCGTGCGATATTGAAAAACCATACTTTTCAGAATCCGCTATAGGCTTTACGATATAAGACTTGGATCCTCTGGAACCCGCCACTACTACATAATTTACATCAGCTGGCGCTGCTCCCTTTA
>JAEZDX010000469.1 GCA_023417975.1 Bacillota bacterium | reverse complement strand
CTTATTGGTTCTTATATATAAATAAAAGCAAAAAAGCGCTGCATCCTTCAATGATTAGCACTTTTTTGCTTCTACTTTATTCACTTCTAAATCTATTACGAAAAAACCTTTTTTAATCCCGGAATCTTTCTTATAAGGCTGCTGATAATAAAGACAATGGGTAAAACTATAGCCACCGCAAGTACAAACTTTACTAAAGGGTACATATAGTAATTCCTCAGCAGCATAGAAACACTTATCAATACAACAGGGTGGAAAACATAAACACCAAAGGCATTGTCAGTGAGAAACCTCATGAGTTTGCCCTGTCGATTAAACTTATCTCTAAATATAACTATCAAGCCTAGGCACATGGCTGCACAAAACAGCTGTTCCCAAAATGCATACGCTGCAGACTGCCAATAAAAGCCTCCATAAACTACATACTGCTTACCATCCAAAGGACCGCCCAGCACCATAATCACCGCCCAAAGTATCAATGCTGCCAATGCTCCAAGCTTTAACCAGGTTACTCCGAACTTATATGACAGACTATTAAACCAGCTCCTTCTATATGCAAAAATCCCTACAATAAAAAGCAATATATATTGTGTGAAAAAGCACAGCTGCATATTTAATATATCCGTTCCAACCGGCTCATATAATCTTACAACAAAAGTCAAAGTCGCTATCAAAAGAATCAGCAGCAGTATAGAAATATTTCCCGGCACAGTTTTTTTCTCTTTAATTTTAAAAGACTTGCCAACACACATCCTCAGGACTGCATATATAATGGAAAATATCAGTAATGCAAGCGCAAACCACAAAGGGCCGCTATGTCCAATAACTCCAAAATGACTAATATAATTAGAATAATATGACCAAAACATAGGCACCGGCTTATCAATAAAAACCCCCATAATAAAATACTCTATGAAGGGACTAATTATAAATATATAGATAAACACCGGAAGTCCCAGCCTAAAAAGCCTGTCCTTAATAAATTTGCTCGGTCCCTTTTTATCATACGCACCGGGCACAAAATATCCTGCAAGCAGGAACAGGAACCCCATAAAGTATGCCTGTGAAAAGGTGTTAAACATGCCAAATATAATTGTAGAAACCGTATCAACAGACTTATTTTCTATATAGTACCATCCGCCAATGCCGCTGTAAGTCACGCTTGTGTGCACCATAACAACAATAATAATCATAACCAATCTTAAATTATCAATAAAATGTAATCTTTCTTTTAAGTTATTAGTGTTTTGTACATACATAAAAGCACTCCTTTTCAATCTATTAATATTCCATTCTCCAAATGTACAATTACTACCTTACGCTCCATTCCTATAGAAGCAAAGCCATGGAGTAGCTGCTCTTATAGCTGCCATCGGACAATCGCTTGTCATTTCGGTGGGTTCCCTCTACTTCAAAGCCAAGCTTCAAATACAGGCTCATTGCTCTATGATTGTCCGTATCCACTCCAAGCTCAAGCCTTGTTATTCCGCATTCTCTGCACCAGCTAATTCCGGACTCTATGAGTTTTCTGCCGATTCCAAGCCCCCAATATTCCTTTTCTATAGCTATGCCCAAAGTTGCAATGTGCCTTGCTCTTCTCTTTTCATTTCCGTTAATTCCGCAGGTTCCCACTATTACACCGTCGTACTCTGCAGCTATAAGTGTATTGATATCAGAATCAATTATACTCTTAAGTATATCCTCTTCCTGTTCTATGGAAAAATTGATTTCATCCGGTTCCCTCAAAAGAAAGTTAGTCTCCTCATTGAACTTTTTAAGATCCCTAATCATTTCTTCCGCATCTTCAACTTTTACCGTTCTCAATATCAACCGCTTATCCCTAATAACATATTCCTCCTGCTTGATAATTCCCATTTTGCTCTCATCCCTTCCAAAATTCAAATCTATAATTTAAGTTTTTTTCTTTATATAAAATTATGATATCATTAATGTTATAATTATCCATATAGCAAAATCATGTCCGGCTAATTTCTTTAAAGCATTACAGCTTGTGTAATACATTTACAAATTCAGTTATTTTGAGTTTGGGAGGAAATATATTGAAAAAATTATTGATATCCATAACTATTATTGTATTTGCTATCCTTTTAATCGGAGCATTAGTATATGCAAATTTCAACAAACCATATTCTGAAATTATTAATATGAATTGGTCTATTAAGCTTCCAAAAGACTATAAAGGAATTTATAGTACAGATAGTGGGCCAAGCTTCCATGGTGATGGAACAAGATATAATATCTTTCAATACTCCAACAGTAATGATATTGACCGAGCATTAGATTGGGATAACGATAAAAACACTGAAATGGAATCGGAAGTGACGGAGATTCTTAAGAGGCTCATAATTCCAATTGAATACGCGCCTGACTTTCAAAATCAATACAGATATTTCACAACAGTTAAAAAGGGTCCTTCAACAATTTACTTTATATTTGTCCCCACTTCAAAAAAACTTTACATTATTGAAGATATTCTATAAAAGCCAGTTAATTTCCTTCATATATAAGAAATAAAGTGCTATTCTTTAATTGCGGAACATCACTTTAATTTTTTCTCGTATTCTGTTTTGGATGGAACCTACCACCGTTTTTATTTGTTTCAATGATAGTTTTTGTATTTCTAATTTAGTTAGAGGTGATTTTGTGAAAAGGACTGTATTAGTGTGCAGCATACTATTTCTGCTTATATTTTCTTTAGCAGCCTATTCAAAAGCTTCAAGTACTATAACTGTGAGAAAAATATGTAATTACAAGACCTCAGATATCACTAGCATAGAATTTGTGGACAAAAAAATATATATGTCTCATAAAATGCCGTTGGTGGTGAAAGATCCTAAGAAAATAAGTGAGTTCCTAGGGTACATGGATAAATGCAAACTGGAGAAAGCCGGTGAAAAGGACGCCA
>JAEZDX010000445.1 GCA_023417975.1 Bacillota bacterium | reverse complement strand
GGGTAGATAAGGCAAGATCCAGGGCACGAGGAGGAACAGGCTTGGGACTTGCAATAGTTAAGCACATCGTGTTGACCTTTCACGGAACTATTGAAGTAGAAAGTGAATTGAGTGTAGGAAGTAAGTTTATAGTAAAACTGCCTTCGGATCAAGAATTATATAAATAAAGCATGAACACTGTACAGTATACTGCATATTTTACTGCAATATATTGTACAGTTTTTCTTTTTTTGTTATAGGCTTATGGCAATATATTTGAAGTTGTTAAGGCTCAAGCTCACATATGATTAACAATACATAACATAGAAATAACTTTTCTTTAACATAAAACTAACCTGTCTATATTAAGCTAAAACTGTACTGATTATGACAAAATAATCGATGAAGTGAGGTAATTTAATGAAAAGCATTTTAGAAAAACTGAATAAATTACTGGAGTTGATTGAGGAAAATGCCAAGAAAATAATGAGGAGAAAAAGTAAAGCCAAAACTGAAATTAAGAACAGTAAAAGAAAAACCATAGCCACTCGTATTTCCATAACAATTGCAATTATAATTGCAGTAGTTATGGGTATGACCAGTATGGTTATCTATTCATTTATTAATAACGGTATGATTAGCAGAAACAAAGAGAGCATGGAAGTTATTTCAAATGAGGTTTATGAAAACTTTAACAGTATGATGTCAATACAGACAAATCAAATCTCGGATCTTGCCGGGGATAGCTCTGTAATCACTTTACTTAGCAGCGGGCTGCAGAAGGATGAAGCCACACAAAAGCTAAAGGAGGAGCTTAATAATAAACTAAAAAACTCATTTTCGGATGCGAAGAATACGGAGCATATGTTTATTACTGATAATAAAGGCCTTGTGATTTGCGACAGTCATGAAGAATATATCAATTATGATTACAGCCAAAACCAATGTGTCATCCTTGCCAAGGAAGGAAACTTAAATATGAGTACCGTACATATTTCCCCTGAAACGGGTAAAGCTGTAGTTACTATGGTAGCACCTGTGAAGGATAAGGAAGGAAAGGTAATCGGTACATTAGGTAAAGATTTGTACACCGATTATTTTTCACAGAGATTTGACAATTTTAAATTTTTAAATACCGGCTTTATTTATATTGTAGATAGCGATGACCAAGTAATATATCACCCGGACAAGCTAAAGATAAATAAGAAAAACAGTATAAAGCAGATTTCAGAAATTATAGGCAAAAAGGAGAGCTTGAATAAAAAGAATACGGACACTATTAGCTACAATGAAGGCAAAAAGAGCTATATGGCTTATTATACAAGCGTGCCTGCATTAAAGAGCCTCGTAATTCTTTCGGTGGATGCCAATGAGCTTAAACAAGAGGCAAATATGGCGGGACAGATTATTTTAATATCTGCAGTTATAATGATTATAATTGTTGTCAGCCTTATGTATCTTGTTATTAATCGTACATTAAGTCCCCTTAAGCAGCTAATTAAAAATACGGAAGAGATGGCTAGAGGAAATCTAAAGATTACAAGCAATATAGTTGATAATAATGAATTCGGGCAGCTTTCAACCAGCTTTAATAAAATGTCAGAAAACATTAAGTCAGTAATTTCAAATACAAAAAGTGTTCTTGTAAAGCTTACTGAAATAAGTGACACAATACAAGCCAGCCAAGAGATAACCCAAACAAGCATGCGAGAGATAGCAGGCAGCTCTGAAGTTATTGGAAATGACAATGTTAGAATGAATGAAGCTGTACAGGACAGTTCTGAGTCCTTCAAGAAAATAGTAGCAAAGACTCAAGAGATGAAAACACAATCGGAAAAAATGATAGGTAAGACAAATGATATAAGAACCGTTAATTATAAAGGCTTGGAAACAATAAAGAAACTGGAGGCTGTTAATACAGCAGCTGTGGACAAGATATCTACTGTGAATACGTCCTTTCATGAGCTCTTTGATAATTTGGATGCAATTAAAGGAATAACCAACCTTGTAACAAATATTTCCAAACAAACGCATATATTATCCTTAAATGCTTCTATTGAAGCAGCTAGAGCAGGTGAAGCAGGCAGAGGTTTCAGTGTAGTAGCTACGCAAATAAAGGGCTTATCACAAAATATATCTGACCAGATGAACAAGATTGAAGAAATAGTGTTAAAGATTAATTCAAATATAATAGTTACAAAAGATAACCTGGATGAGGTTAACAGATCAGCTGATGAAGAAGTTGCAGCAGTTCAGGAAACAATAGATAACTATAACTTGATTTTAAATGTCACGGAAGAAATAACAGCTGCTATAAACAAAATCAATGAAAGTATAAATGTGCTCGGTTATGAGAATCATAATGTTAACGAAGTAATAGGTAAAGTATCGGTGCTATCAAATGAATTTTCGGAATCCTTGGATGAAATTAATTCCGTAATACAAAGCCAATATGACAACACAAAGGCAATGGCTGAACTTGTATTAAAGCTGGAAAAGGCTACAGAAGATATAAATAGAAATATGAACGAGTTTACAGTAGGATAACGAATGTTAAGATTAGTTAACATTAGAATAATACTCAGTTAACTTGGCTGCTATATTATATTAATTGTAAGATAACTCGAAAGATTGAATGGAGGGTCATTAATGAAAAAAAGATTTTTAAAGACTGTAGTTTCTGCATTGAGTATGGCGCTTGTTATAGGTGCATTCGCAGGATGCACAAAAAATGAAGATAATTCCGGTAAAGGTAATGATACAGGTAGCAAGACAGGAGAAAAGGTATCCGGTTCAATTACAGCAGACGGATCTACAGCACTTCAGCCATTAGTTGCTGCAGTTGCTAAGATGTTCCAGGACAAGAACCCTGAAGCACTTATCACAGTTAACCCAGGCGGAAGTGGACAAGGCCTTAAGGATGTAGCTGCAGGAGCAGTTCAAATAGGTAACTCAGACGTATTTGCTGCAGAAAAGCTTCCTGAAGCAGATGCAAAGGCATTAGTAGATCATAAGGTATGTGTTGTTGGTTTTGCAGCAGTTGTAAATCCAAAGGTTAAAGTTGATAACTTAACAAAGCAGCAGTTAATTGATATATTCACTGGAAAAGTTAAGAACTGGAAAGATGTTGGAGGAAATGATCTTGCAATAACACTTATAAGCAGACCGGATTCCTCAGGAACTAAAGCTACATTTAAGAAATACGCTCTTGACGGTGCATCAGAAGCAACTGGAGAAGCTCTTAAGGAAGATTCAAGCGGAGCAGTTGCAGGTGCAGTAAAAGCTACAGACGGTGCTATAGCTTACTTGGCATCATCCTTCTTAGTAACTGATGAGAACAAAAAAGATATAAAGGTTCTTAAGTTTGAAGGAAAAGAAATGAATAAGGAAAACATTACTTCAGGTGCATATCCGATCTGGTCCTATGAACATATGTATACAAAGGGCGAACCTACAGGTTTGACAAAGACATTCTTGGAATATTTCAGCACTGCTGACGTTACTAAGAAGATAAATGACATGGGATATATAGTAACATCAGATATGAAAGTGACTAGAGATAAATAATTACAGGAAAATGGAAAAGACTGGCTGCCGAAGGCAGTCAGTCTTTGTGGTGCAATTTTGATTGAGGAAGTGATGGTGTGAAAAAAAGAAGTTTTAGCAGCAGATTGAAAAACGAATACTTAGGAAAAGGCTATGCAAGCCTTTGCGGAATATTAATAATAGTTTTAACATTGGCCATTATATTTTTCATAGCTTCCAATGGACTAAAAACTTTTACAAAGAGCGGTTATTCAATTTCTGATTTTTTGTTTTCTAAGAATTGGAATCCAGAAGAAGAAAAATTCGGTACATTAATTTATATTTTAGGTTCTACAGCTGTTTCCATTGGCGCTGTAATCATTAGTACTCCGCTGGCAATAGCTTTGGCGGTATTTATGAATTTAATATCCCCAAGGTTTGGTACAAAAGTATTGCAGCCTGCAATGGAATTATTTGTAGGAATTCCATCAGTAGTTTATGGATGGATAGGTATAACCGTATTGGTGCCATTCATAAAAAATACGTTCGGCGGACATGGCTTTAGTCTTGCAGCAGGAATATTAGTGCTAAGCGTTATGATACTTCCGACTATAACAAGTATATCATCCGATGCCATAAGAGTAATACCAAAGGATTATTTGGAGGCTTCCTATGGGTTGGGTTCAACAAGATGGCAGACTATTAAAAAGGTTGTAGTACCTGCATCTATGTCAGGAATATCTACGGGGGTTGTGTTGGGCTTAGCAAGAGCTTTTGGAGAAGCCTTGGCAGTACAGATGGTTATAGGAAATTCACTTAGAGTTCCCAATAATTTATTTAAGCCTATGTCAACCTTGACAAGCGCTATAACTATGGACATGGGGGAAACTGTTACGGGTACACTTTATAATAACGCAATTTGGTCTATGGGATTGATTTTACTTCTTGTTTCATTTGCATTTATCCTTATTATTAGGGTAATTGGAAAGAAAGGGGATTTACGATGAGTGAAAAAGTAAAAGATAAAATAGCTACGGGTATCTTGTATTTGATTTCTAGTTTAATAGTTTTATTATTAATAGCATTTATAGGTTATATAGTAATTAAGGGTGTACCGGCATTGACAGGAAAATTTCTATTTGGTGAGCCAAGCTACTCGGAAGCAGGCGGCGGAATAGGACCGATGCTGTTTAATTCCTTTTACTTACTCATAATAACCTTGATTGTTACAGTTCCTTTGGGAGTTGGTGCAGGAATTTATCTCGCGGAATATGCAAAGGAAGGTAAATTCTTAAACTTTATAAGATTATGTATAGAAACTATGGCATCTCTGCCCTCAATAGTTGTTGGTCTGTTCGGAGTAATTGTCTTTGTTCAGATGTTTGGATGGGGCTATTCCCTTATAGCAGGAGCTATGGCTGTTACTATTATTAATTTACCTTCACTTACAAGAGTTAGCGAAAATGCTATTAGGGCGGCTTCTGCCGGTGTTAAAGAAGCCAGCCTTGGAGTTGGAGCTACTCAGTGGCAGACAATTTGGAAGGTAGTACTGCCCTCAGCTATGCCTCAAATATTGACAGGTGTAATATTATCAGCAGGAAGAATATTTGGAGAAGCAGCTGCATTAATTTATACTGCAGGAATGAGCACTGCTGCATTAAAGCTGGATAATTTTCATGTATTAAGTAAGGCGTCACCATATAATTTATTCCGTCCTGCGGGAACTTTAGCAGTGTATATATGGCAGGTTAATTCTCAGAGAACAATTCCGGATGCTACTAAGGTTGCAAATGGAGCTGCAGCTGTGTTGGTAATAATGGTTCTTGTATTTAACTTTTCGGCAAGAATTATAGGCAAAAAAATATATGAATCATATAGTGGAAAGAAATAAGGGGGAAGCAAAATGGGAATAATTGAAACTAAGGATCTGGATTTATATTATGGAAGCTCACAAGCTCTTAAAAAGATAAATCTGGATATAGAAAAGAATGCAGTAACGGCTCTTATTGGACCTTCCGGCTGCGGTAAGTCTACCTTTTTAAGAACTTTAAACAGAATGAATGATCTTATAGATTCCGTAAAAATTGAGGGTCAGGTTCTATTTGAAGGACATAACATATATGAGGATTATGATGTCATAGGTTTGAGGAAAAGAATCGGAATGGTATTTCAGAAACCAAATCCGTTTCCAATGTCCATATACGATAACGTAGCTTATGGGCCGCGTATTCATGGGGTAAAGAATAAATCCAAGTTGGATGAAATTGTAGAAAAGAGCTTGAAAGGTTCCGTGCTTTGGGATGAAGTAAAGGACAGATTAAAGAAAAGTGCGTTAGGATTGTCTGGAGGACAGCAGCAGAGACTTTGTATAGCAAGAACTCTTGCAGTAGAACCCGAAGTACTTCTCATGGATGAACCTACATCAGCCCTAGATCCTATTTCAACCTTGAAAATTGAAGAACTGATGGATACACTTAAGAAGGAATATACTGTAATAATAGTAACTCACAATATGCAGCAGGCAGGAAGAATTTCGGACCATACAGCCTTTTTCTTAACGGGAGAAGTTGTGGAATTCGGAAAGACGGAAGATATTTTCTACAGACCAAGGGACAAGAGAACAGAAGACTATATTACAGGAAGATTCGGTTAACAAGCAGCAATAAGATAATCTTAATTTTACTAAGGGGTGATTTATTTGACAAGAAGTGCATTTGATGCCAACCTGCAAGTTTTACACAACGATATTATTAGAATGGGAAGTATAGTAGAAAAACAGATACATCAATGTATTGAAGCATTGGTAAAACAGGATGAAGAATTAGCTAATACAGTAATTAAGAATGATGATCTGGTAGATGACCTTCAAAAGGAAATAGAGGATAAATGTATAAAGCTTATTGCCATGCAGCAGCCTTTAGCAATTGATCTTAGAAATATATTCACTTCAAGCAAGATTGCGACGGATTTGGAGAGAATGGCAGATCATGCAGTAGACATAGCAAAAATTGCAAGAAGACTTAAAAATGAAGTGTACATTAAACAGTTGATCGATATTCCTAAAATGGCTGAAACTGTTCAGGTTCTTATAAGAGAATCCCTTAACTGCTATGTGGAAGCCGATTCCGATAAAGCGTATGAGACTGTAAAAATTGACGATGAGATAGATGCATTATATAAGAAGATTTTCAATGAATTGCTTGGAAAGATGACTGAAGATCACAGCTGCATCAATCAAGCAGCTCAGTTCTTATTTGTGTGCAAGTGGCTGGAAAGAGTGGCTGA
>JAEZDX010000664.1 GCA_023417975.1 Bacillota bacterium | reverse complement strand
ATAGGCATTTGCTTAGTCTATCTTATATCTGCAAGCAGCTCCTCACCGCTTATTCCCGGGAGCATTAAATCCAGCAGTACCAAATGGAATTCGAAAAGCTGAATATACAGCTTGGCTTCAGTGCCGGAGTACGCCTGCTTCACAGTATAACCGGATTTTGCAAGCAATGCTGCTAGCATATTATTTATATAATTATCATCTTCTACAATTAAAATGTTTACACTTTCCATCATAACTTTATCACCCAGAATAATTCTAACACATTCCAATATATTTACATAGAACACAATAAAGGTTCACTCTTTACAGCTTCCTCTTTGAAGCATTCGCTATAACTCAATTCCTTCGATTATAGTTATAATGTCCTCTTTTCTTCCTGAATCCAAGCTTTGGAAGTATAACTCAAGCTTTTCATGCCATTCTTTCTCACTTTCCGTACCATATTCCTTATCCACATTTTCAACATTTGATGCGCTTTTAATTAATAAAGCTATTTCAAAACTATCCAAGCTTTTAAATATCTCAATGAACTCATCACCAAATATACAATCCGCACCCAAAACATCAATCAAATCCTTTAAGCTGTGAAATTCTTTTCTAATAATTTTTATTTTTTCCTCCACACTACTGCATATCCTTATTTCCTCAGTAATACTTCTGAAGGTTCTGTTACTTACACCTTTCCCATCCTCATATTTCACTGTATTTTTTTCACCCTTAGCTGTGGTTATAAATATCTTTTCCAAGGTGTCAGTCATAATACTAATTTTTATCTGTGGCACAATTAAAGCCACTGTTTTATCTATATATTCAATCAAAAAGTTATCCTCTATAAGAAGTTCCCCGCAAAGCTTCTCTGCAGAAGCATATAACTTTTTTTCAAGCTCTTTTTCGGGCAATTTACATATACTGCTCTTAATATACATTCTGTCTGCTTTTGTAATATCTAAATGCCTTGCTTCTTTTTCTATGATCACTCTTCCCAAACAGTTTGTAAGAACCAATTGAAAAATATTTATCAACATATGATGAGAATTTCTGTTAAAGCCTTTCAGCAAAGCTTCAATTTCATTAATGTCAAACCTTGAACAAAAGTTGTTTTCAACAATTACTTTCTTTAGGTAATCCGCTATATACTCGATGCCTGCAAAATGCTCCACGTCAATAGATAACGGATAATCTATAGAGCCGGGACAATCGTGACTGGCAAATCTGACATCGTACTGCTTAAAAAATAACGGAATTCCATATTCAATAGTATCAATATAGGCATAGTTTTCTGTTTTTAATTTAGAGTTTTCTACCCGCCTCAGTAATTCCTTTCCTTCCTCTATTTTAAGTTCCAGTATTTTTTGACCTTCGGAAAATAAACTGCTTAGCTCTTTTTCTTTAAGAATACTTATAGTTTCCTTTATACCGGGCTGCTCCTTCAAAAACAATCCAATAGTAAAACAAATAGACAGCATAAGCTGTTCTGCAATTTCCACTCTAACAGAACAGCTTTTATTCTTAGTATAGTAACCTACTGTATCCATCAGAATATGTGAAAGCTGAAGCTGAATAACCTCAATCTCAGTTGTGCTCAACAGGTTATTTGAATGAAGCACCTGCAGCAGTGACAGAAAATAATGTTCTTGGCTTAATAAATTGACCAAGGTTTCTTCTTGATTAATAATAGAATTATTCATCATCTTCAACTTCATCCTCCTCTAAATTATCATCCACATTTAAAAAATCCTTCACTCCATATTTTACATTGTGCGCTGCCTTCTCCAAGTACTTGTATTTCAATAGTTCCAAATCTCCCTGACACTTATCATCAAAGCAATCTTTCATAAAATCAATAAGCTCATCATCACTTATCTCTTCCATTGTCTCATTTTTATAATAATAAAAGGTTTCTATAAGGTCATTTATAGTCTCAACATAGTTATATTGAAAAATATATGGAGAGTCACAAAAGGCTGAAATAATTTTTGTAATTATACCTCCACCAAATTCTACTCTTCCGCTGCTTATCAATGCTTCTTTTCTAGTACTTACAATTAGCTTTATATTTTCCTCCGAAAGCTTCAGTCCATAATCCATAGTCTCTTCGTTAAGTTTTTCAATTTCTATAAATGCCTGCCTTACCATCATGGAATCAGGAATAGAAATAAGCTGATTAATCATAGACAACCCTCCTTTTAAAATAACTATTGACTTTTCATTATTTATATGGTATGATTAAAACGATATACATTTTTAACATTGGCGATAATATTTTATCACCATCCATTTTATTTGTCAATAATTTAAACAATATGGACTGCCGCAGAAAAATGAAGTTTATTTTTAGCAGCAGTTCTTTTTGTATTTAGTTTACAAGTTATATAGCTGTGTGAGTTTACATTTTAATTAATGTTTAAACTCACATAGCTTAAATATTTTATCTTAAAGTTTGTCCAAATCTTACCCACCACTTCTTTCCAACATAGCCTTACTGCAAAACTGTTTATATATAATGTTATACTTGTCCCATAATATGGCACAAGAC
>JAEZDX010000072.1 GCA_023417975.1 Bacillota bacterium | reverse complement strand
AGAACTATAAATGCTAATTTCAATCAAAAAAACATGGTTAAGTATTATGTTTTTGATGACAAAGGCAGGCATCTATTAATGAAACACCAAAGTGATTCCGGAAATGAAAATAAGATGTACTCGCAATATGTCTTCCAGAATATATATGATGATACTGAATCAGTAACCTTTATCCCTGTAGTACAAAAAAAGAATTATACCGGCGATTCAAAAAATACTAATGGAAGTTATGAGTTTGATAGAAAGGATGTCACGTTAAACTTCAGCGGAACTACGGTTTTATCGGAAGGAAAATTCGGCGAATATACGATCAATAAAGTAGAATTTTTCGATGATAAGACATTACTTTACTATGAGTGCAGTAATTATCTTCCGTCTATTTCACCATATGGATTAATAATAAAAGATGAACACGATAAGCTATTAAACTTAGGAAATGATGTGGTAAAAGAATTGGGAGATAATAAATTTGTAGCCCAGATTGAACCTTTAAATAAGAACAAAAAATATATATTAACAGCAGTTGACTTAGAGAAGCGCTATGATATGAGAGAAGACTTAAAGTTTTCAATACCTTGCAATTAGACAAGATTCAGATTGTGCCTCATGTCGGACACCTTACCATTATCTAGTTGTTCCAACTACTAAGCACACAGTACACTTTCACCACTAAGTTATCGCCTATACTAGGTGCACTAACAGAAGCACTTCGGTTTAATCTTCCGAAGTGCTTTAGCAACTTACTAAAACTTTTATCCTACTAATTTGACCTCAAATTCTGCAATGTAAGTTAATTTTATTAATATCTGAACCTAGTATGGTCGCCTTGCTCCTATATAATCTTTTCTAGTTGATAGTGTAGATATTTTAACAACATCACCGGTGCCAGGTGCTTGTATATACTGATCATTACCTATATAGATACCTACATGTCCAGGTTTTGATGTCGTTCCACCACTACCCACGAAAAATACTAAATCACCTGGTATTAATGCTGACTTTGAAACTAATTGACCTGGTCCACTGTTATATTGATCACTTGCCACTCTAGGTAACGCAACGCCAAATTGCCTGTATGTATAATATGTAAGTCCAGAACAATCAAATGAATTAGGTCCTGTTGCCCCCCACGCATATGGCTTACCTAATAGTGTCTTAGCATAATCTACAACTTGTTGACCTAAGTTGTACGTTGGCCAAGTGACAATTGCATCTACTCTTTTCGTAAATGTATAAGGAAAGTTCCAGTGTTCTGAAATAGATTGCTCACCTTGATCTACTTGATCTGAGGCAATATCAAATCGCACATACTTATCTCCCTTAAAAAAATATGCCTTACCGTTGGATCCTACAATTGCAGAATCAATATTTGTGTATGTAAGTCCTCTCCAATTTCCTGAGATAGGTAGTTGAGCTTCTACTGTATCTGTATTAAAATCATATCTTATATATTGGTCTCCTTTGAAGAAGTAAACCTTTCCAGTGCTTGGCCAATATAATGCTGTATCTATATTTACCCAATTAATTCCCGGCCAATTACCTGCTATAGGTAATGGCTGCTGATCAACTTGATCAGTTGCAATGTCATATCTCAAATATTCTGAGCCTTTAAAAAAATATATCTTACCGTTTGGTGCAGTAAATGCAGTATCAAATGTTGTCCATGGAAAGTTAGGCCATCTATCTCTAGTAACTGCTGGATAACCTGGAAATAGCTTGTCCGTATTAAAATCATACTTAATGTATGAGCCATTATTAAAAAAATACATTATATTTTCGTTTTCAGCTGCTGAAACTTTTATACCTTTAAACATAAAGATTCCAGCACACATAAGCATTACAATAAATAATTTTATATAAATTTTGTTTTCATATCTTTTATTCATAACATTCCTCCACTAATATCGTTTATTATTCACACTTTAAATTTATTAGTTTTGGCCAAAACTATTCGCTCGCAATTACATTATATACCATATTTATTCCATTTTCAACCTATTTTTTTCTATATATATTCTTATTTTACAATTATAGCTTAAATTCTACTTTATTTTAGCTTATCATGTGCTTGTAACTAATGTACTTCCTGAAATAATTCAAACTTCTATTATCCATATGCTTTACTCATTAAGGTGACAGATTGATATAATGTTTAAAGCTTGAAAGTCACTATTTAAAATTCACTAAGGTACCTAAATATTGTTCTTGACAATTACTTGAGACTGAATTACAATACGAATTATAAGGTACCTTAAAACATTTAAAAAGGGTGAGTGATATGGAGAATAATATCTCTGAGGAACTTTTGCAGCAAATTCGTAATTGTACCAATTTGGTTCATAGGCTTATTCACAGTGATCATTTTCTGAATCCGGAAGCCGTAAGAAATACGATAGGACGGGCACAGGGACTTGTATTGCACGTTTTGGCGGAATGTGATGGCATGACACAAACAGAAATTACAGAAAAATTGGATATCCGCCCTTCTTCTCTCGGTGAACTGGTTGCAAAGCTTGAAAAAGGCGGTTATGTAGAGCGCCGCCAAAATGAAAACGACAAACGGGTCATTAACGTATTTCTAACGGAAAAGGGACGAGAAATTGAAAAAGAGTTTGTCAACCCTAGACAGAAGTCAGCCGAATCGTGGTGCGCTGGCCTGTCCGAACAAGAAAAGTCGCAGCTTTCCGAATTGTTGGGTAAGCTTATCCACTCTATGGAAGATGTTCTGGATAAAACAGAGGAGAAATTTTCCGAAAGAGAAATGCCGTTCAGGACAGGTTTCCCTGAAATGGATCCCATACACCATGGCCGGCATTGTCACATGGACTCTACTGGAAGACAGTGCAGAGGCCCTATGGGAGAATGACGAAACGATTTTCGTTTTTAGCTTTCTTCATATTTTTTGATAATGCACTTACTGAGAAATTTTCGTACCAACTGAAATATTGAACTGTGTTTTAGCTGGTACAATTATTTTACCATGATAGGTAGATTTCTACCTATATAATTTTTTAGTATTAAGGAGGCTACTATGATTCAATCAAATTCAACAAATAAAGCAACCAATCCCTCAAGACTAACGCCATATCTCAGAATGATTTTGGCGGTTGTGCTGATTGCAGATATTCTTGACATGATGTATTCAACCATTAACAATATCGCTGCCCCGTCTATTGTTCAAAGTATCGGTGGCGGCGAGGCTCTCATCAAATGGCTTGGGGCGGGTTACGCTTTAGCCATGGGTGTACTGCTAGTCACGGGAGGTCGTTTGGGCGACCGTTATGGGAAAAGACGATTGTTCCTAATTGGAATCACAGGATTTACACTTGCTTCAGTATTTTGTGGTTTGTCCATCAGCCCCGCCATGATTGTGACAGGCAGTCTGATTCAGGGCAGTTTTGGGGCTCTTTTGATTCCACAGGGTATGAGTATCCTAATGGCAACATTCACCAGAGAGCAGTTTCCACGAGCAGTCAGTGCATTCGGCCCTATGATGAGTATTTCATCCGTCATCGGCCCTATTGTGGCAGGGTTTATCATTCAGGCAAATATCGGTGGACTTGGTTGGCGGCCCATGTTTCTCATCAACATTGTTCTCGGTCTGGTTGGTCTTATTGCAGCGTTTAAGCTGCTGCCCCACGATGAGCCAAATCCTGATGAAAAGTTGGACGGACTTGGGACTGTTTTGCTTGGCACCGCCATGCTGGGCATTATTTACGGATTAAATGAGGGCTCAACCGATGGTTGGACAACGTTGCCCATTATCGGTATCGTTGTGGGCGTCATTATGTTTATTGCTTTTGCTTTTCGTCAACGCTATGCCGCTAATCCTTTGATCAAGCCAGGGCTTTTCAAGAACAAGGGTTTCACGTCCGGGTTACTACTTGGTCTTGCTTTTTTCGCTGCCGTAAACGGGCTTTCCTATGTCATTTCATTGTTCTTCCAGATGGTTCTTCATATGACGGCATATGAGGCCGCTCTTGGACTATGCCCCATGGCAATCGGGATTGTTATATCGTCCATGATATGCCGACCGCTTCTTAATAAAATGGGACGCAAAATCGTCGTGGCAGGACTTGCTACAACACTCATGGGAGCGCTTGGGCTTTGGTTAACTGTTTTTGTGAAAGGCATGTCGGATACTGCACTACTGATGGCTCCTGCGATTTTAATTATAGGCGCGGGCATGGGTGCTTGTTTCAGCAGCATTTACGATGTTGCGCTTGGTGATATTGCGCATGATGAGGCAGGCAGTGCCAGCGGTTCCCTTAGCGCGGTGCAGCAATTAGCGGCAGCAATAGGCTCCGCTGTGGTAACTACGATTTTTTTCCATTTTCAAAGCCTCGTCGGTAATGCCATGGCAATGCAGTACAGCATTCTAATTGTTGGTGCCATTGTTGTGGCGGGTCTTGGCCTCGTCTGGCTCATGCCGCGATCTGCCCCTTCTGAAGAATAAATAAAAAGCGTGATTTTGTTAGCCACACATCAAGTTGAAAGGGGGAGTCAGCATTGCTGAAAATATACAAAACCGATAATCAGACTATTTGTGAAAAGGATCAAATCGAAGAGGGTGCCTGGATTGAGCTGATAAACCCCACTATGGAAGAATGTCAGAAGATCGCGCAGACGTATGATATTGATATTACAGATATAAGAGCCGCATTAGATAACGAAGAAAGTTCCCGTGTTGAATCGGAAGAAGGTTGTACACTCATTCTCGTTGATATTCCATTGAGCAAAAACGGATATTCTACCGCCACTTACATTACAATACCCCTTGGCATCCTGCTTACACAGGAAGCTATAATCACTGTTTGTACAAAGGAAACCCCCATCTTGCAGAATTTTAAAGAAGGCAAAGTCAAAGATTTCAGCACAAAGAAAAAAATGCGCTTTGTTTATCAGATGTTTCTTCAAACTGTATCTTTATATCAAAATAACCTTCGTATCATTGACAAAAATCGTACCGCCATTGAAGGGCGGGTTATGGGAAATACGAAAGATGTTGATTTAATCGATCTTCATGGTCTGGAATCCACGCTGGTTTATTTTGCCACATCCCTGCGAGCCAATGATGCCGTATTGGATCGCCTGTCAAGATACTCATGGTTGAAGCAATACCCGCAAGACCAGGATCTATTGGGGGACGCTATCGTGGAAAATCGGCAAGCAATCGAAATGGCGTTGATTTACCGAGATATTTTAAAAGGAACAAGGGAATTACTGTCTTCCATCATTAGCGACCATATGAACAACGTAATGAAATATTTGACCTCCATTACATTTGTGATGGCCATACCAACCGTTATTTCAGGATTATATGGAATGAACGTAAGTGACCATTGGGTTCCGTTTGCCAAAACACCCTATGGGTTTGAAATCATCACTTTGTTGATCTTGGTAATCTGTATCATAACACTGTTTATTTTCCACAAGAGAAAAATGCTTTAGCAGTAAACTGTGCTTAAAATGTTGACATCACCTGCTGCCGGCAATATAATAAAGTAAAATTAAACCTAATTAAGGTGATGAAACGATGAAAAATGCTGGGCGTATTCCAAGCCATGATTTCTATATAAAGAACATTGCTCACGTTTTGCGGTGTCAGATAGATCAGAAACTTACAATGTATGACGTTACTGAACCGCAAATACGTCTCTTGGGTCATATACAAGGTGGGCAAAGTGTCGGCCATGAGATAAGCCGAAAGTACCTGAGTGAAGCCATGCAAATATCCGGCCCCTCTGTAACCAGTCTTCTCAACAGCCTAGAAAAGAATGGACTTATCATCAGGCGCACTGGGAGCGAAGATGGTCGTACCATGCAAATTGACCTCACAGATAAGGCTGCTGATGTATTAAAAGGTGCCATGGAAATTTTGCATGATGTTCCTGATGTCTTATTGGCTGGGTTTTCTGAAGAAGAGAAAGGTATCTTTCTAGATTTGTTGAAAAGAGTTTACGAGAACATTGGCAATAATTCGCATATATAAGTGTTTTATTTTTGACCAAATATGTATAACTCAACCTATTTACCCATAGCTATTTTAAGTGAAGTTCATGCTCCAAATTTCATAGTAAGAAGTAAAAATAAACATCGTTAAGCAGCCCCGTCAAAAGACAGCGGCGTAAAAACCATGTGTCCATGGTTTTAACTATGCCTGCCGAGTTGCAATAAAGAGGTCAAAACCCTTCACGGTTTTGACCTCTTTATGTTGTCATAGATAATAGATACCAACCTTATTCTTTATAAAATAATCGTATTCCTCCTGGCCATGACGCATACCAATTACACTATAATCCTCATCATGTGGATAGCCCAAATCCCTAGAATGTCTTGCAAATAATTGACCAATCAATTCTGGTGTCTTATCATCTTTGACAAAACATAATACATAATTAATCCCAAGTACTCTATATTACCTTGTAATTACAATTAATATAGATAGCATAATACACTGAAAAGTTACATGCTTTATTTTCAATTATCTTCTTAAAGTATCTTTGTATAGTATAAAGGTCAGGACAAAAGAGGCAGCAAACGATATACTTCCGGCAATTAGTGCTTTTGCTAAGTTTGCTGCTTCCTTGGCACTGGAAAACATTAACACGGATGGTATTCCGGGAAACGCGTACACATAGCAGTGTATTGTTACAATCCCCTGATAACAGCCTGCGATTCCGCCTGCAATCATTGAGGCAATTAATGGAGTTTTATAAGGAAGACCCACCCCAAACAAAAATGGTTCTGAGGTACCTGTTAAAAAGCCTGTTAAACCTGCACTAAATGCAATCCTCTTTGTTTCATCTGCCCTTGCTTTTATAAATACAGCTAATGAAGCAGAACTCAAAGCCATGTTCAATATAAAGCAGCTAACCATAAAGCCATTTTCAATTCCGTAAGTTCCAAGCTGCGCAAGGGTTAGTGTTATAAATATCCAATGCATGCCAGTAATAATCAACATTGGGAGGATTGCACCCATTACCGTCCATGCCATCACCGGATAGTGAAGCTGGAGATAAGATATTCCTGCTGATACATATTGACTAAGAAAAGCTGCTATTGGTCCAATGAAAAGCATCCCTATAACAGATGTGCACAATATTGCAAGGAGAGGAATGAAAATATCCTTCACTGCATTTGGGATTATTTTTTCAAGCCCTTTAATGATGTAAGACATAACATATATAAGCAAAACTATAGGCAGAACACAATAAGCATAGCTTGTTTTATAAACAGGTATCATAGCAAAAGAAACGTTCTTTGCTCCGTTTAGCAGTGCTGTAAAATCAGGAAGTAAAAAGACTGCTGCAGTTACCAATGCATACATGGGATTTACTTTAAAATGTAAAGCCGAAGAATACGCTACAAACACCGGCAAAAAATAAAATGGTACATTGCTGATGATGGTGAGAAGCTGCTTAGTCTGTCCAATATAGGGAAATACTCCGGTATAGTCAATTAATAAAATAACAAGCTTCAGCAATCCTCCAGCAATTAAAATTGGAATAACGGGCATCATACATGCCGAAAAGCTGTCTATCATTCTCTGAAATACATTCTTTTTAACCTCTCCCATAACAATCCTCCTGTATTATACTGCCCATAAAGATTACAAATCTTTATGCTCCTTGTATTCCTTATACCGCTAATTCTATTAATATAAAAAACTTTTCGCTTGTTTCCATTGGTACATTGAAAAATTCCTTATTTTCAAATATAATTATATCGTCATTTAGTTATAATTAATATATATATTAAGCCAAATTATATAACTATTGAGACAATTTATTCATATAACGATTTGAGGGATATAATATGCAATTATTGCAGAAATACTCAGTAGATGTAAACTCGCAAGGTAAAGAACTTCGCTACTTTGGAACACCCATGTTTCCAATAACTACATTTTATAAGGACTTGAATAACTATATGGGAGACGAAGTTATTTGGCACTGGCATGAAGAAATAGAATTTTTTCTCGTAATCTATGGAGAAGCCTACGCTGGATTAGGAAGCAGTAATTATATACTAAAATCCGGCGAAGGGATATTTGTTAATGCTAATTCACTTCATACTTTTAAAATCAACAAGGGAGATAGTTGTATTTTTAAAAGTATTATCTTCCATCCAAACATTATATCAGGTGCACCAGAAAGCGTTTTTGAACAAAAATTTGTATTGCCACTGTTATCTTGTTCCCAAATTGAGGGAGTAAAACTGTCTCCTGAAATTAAATGGCAGTTTAAAATTATACAAAATATTCGAAGCATCTGTGAAAGTGACTATAAGAGGGAAGATGGGTATGAATGGCAAATACGAGAATTACTTTTAAGTGCATGGTATGAAATATTTCAGAATATGAAGTCTAATATAGACTCCCCTGACGTACGCCAATCCCTATCAAAAACTAGAGCCAAGAAAATGTTATCCTTTATTGAAGCTAATTACGAAAATCCTATTGGACTTAAAAACATAGCTGACAGTGCTAATATCAGTGAGAGAGAATGTTCACGCTGCTTTAAAAAAATTATAGGGACGTCACCAATCATTTACTTGATGAAATATCGAGTTTCAGTGGCATCCAGATTATTATTAGATACGGATATGACGATTACAGAAATTTGTTATGCTGTTGGATTTAAAAGTCCTAGCTACTTCATCAAAATCTTTAAACAATATATTCAAAGTTCGCCTCAAAGTTATCGGAAAAATATGAAAAACAATATAAATTTTTCGTTGTAACATAATAACCTTTTCTGCTAATAACAAGAAAAAGCTTTATTTTTTCTTTACAACTGAACTTGGAAAGATAATCGCTGCCAGCAACCTCCTGAAGATTTATAAGAAGATACTAATAAATGCTAAAGTTGAGTACCGAAAATTTCACTCCATCCGGCATACCTATGCATCAAATCTATTTGATGCCGGTGTCCCGCTAAAGACAATTTCCATGCTCATGAGACACTCTGATATCACAATTACTGCAAATAGATATGCACATCTAATGCCAAAACAAAAGGTTAATGCAGCAGAGGAATTGAATAAATTGTTTGATTGATGTGAGGAGGGGTAAGCCCCTCCTTTATTTTGGTCTGATTTAGATGACAGAGTTAAACCCATATGGACAGCTATATACAAGCTTGTCGTTTTTACATATAATGGAGTTAGATTATGCTAATAGAATAAACTGGCAATTATAGAATCCTTTTATTCAATAGAGAATTGAGGCATGTTTTCTTTTGAAACACTTCATACATGTTTTAGTTGAATTTTTAACCTATGAAGAAGGCGGAAGAAAAGGTCCAATTTATTTAAACGGCTTCAGTTACAGACCTCATTTCCGTGTAATCGGTGATGCAGAATATCTTGGAATCCAGTTTATCGAAGGGCCTGACAGGTTGATTAGTCCTAAAGAATGGGTCACCGCTAAAATCTGGTTAATGTACTATCCAAATGTATCCTATGAAAAATTAAGCGTCGGTAAAGAATTTGAAATACTGGAAGGGCGTAATGTTGTCGGGATTGGAACAGTCATTAGTCCGGTGTCAGTTGAAGAATAAAAAATGTTTTCATATATGCTGCAATTGTTTGTGTAGGTGAACTTGGGATTTTATTACAGCCTTAACACCTGCATACATAGACTGAAGCAATACTTAATCTTGTTGATATTTAGCAAGAATATTGATTGTTAATTTTATTGGAGGATTGAAGATGGACAATCTTTTGGTATTTCAGAAAATATATTGGAGTGCCTTTCAAAGGCCAGGATTAAGCTCCAAGAAATACAATGATTTATGGATTGACTTAGAACCCATTTCAGATTGGCTGGCCGGCCCTCTTTATGGAATATACATTCATGGTAACTGTGATTATGTATTCAACGATAATGATGGCAGATTTCCCAGGGTGACTTCACCAGGAAGTTTTCTAGCATGGGAAAATGATGTATTAAAGAGATACCGCGAAGAGATTTTAAATAAAAAGCCAAAAGGATTTAAAGAGGAGGCTGATGTTTGCAACTCACCAAGTTTTATGGGGGTGTAAGAATGTTCGATATTAATAAATTGAACAAAGATGATGACTTGTGGTCTGAAATTGATGATGATAAAAATTACTTCAAGTTGTTACCCCTAAAACCGGATTACCACATATACTAAAATTTACTACCCAGAGAAAAATAACGTACCAATGAGGAAAACCACCAAGTCTATTATTAAAACTATAAGTGCTATTTTTATAATTAACATTCTTTTTGGTGATGACCTTAATGATGAAATTCTGGTACTTTGATGAAGCTTGTCTAAATAACCGTAGTCAATGTGGTAAAACATATTGTGATATTTCTTTAATCTGTTAAGAGAATTCAGTAGTAATAATTTATCCTCGTTTTGTATTCGAACTTTCACTTCTTCAAGTTTGGCAGCCTTCTCCCTCCTGTCCATATTTTCATCCAGCCACAGCTCTATAATATCTTTAATCCCCTGACTCAGCAGAACATCCTCTTCAATTTCCTTCAAATGTTCCCTGCAGTTATCAATTCTGTAGAGAGGATAAAAACGGAACTTGAGGTCAGCGCTATCACTATCTATACTTGTCATTTTTGTAAGCAGAGAGCGGCAGTATGCATACTCCTTTTCCATAAACATATCATAAGCCATAGTCTTTAATTCACTGAAAATAAACTCTAAGGCACTATGTGATTTATCAAGTTTTATAACTTCAAAAAAGTCGTTCAAGGTTATAGTAAAGTGATTCAAGTCATCTATCGCAGCATAGATTTTAAGCAATTCAATGTAATATAAAATATTTTTCGAATTACTCCTGTTTGTTTTATCTAGAGCTGAATTTATTATCTCAATACACCTTTCATAGTCTCCCTGTTCAAATCTTAATTGAGAAAGTGTTAATACTTCGCTATGTACACTTTCTTCTGTTATCTCAAGTTCATATTTTTCCTGTCGTGATAGATAAGATAAAGTAATCTCATCTTCATCCTGAGACTGGACATAGGTATTTGATAGATTAATATTTTCTGAATACTTGTCATAAGCTTCTCTGGATGACTCATCTGAAAGGATCTCATATGCCTCACGGATTTTCTGAAACCCCACAGGGTCCTTTTCCGGCGAATGCTGTCTCAAAAGCCTGGCATATGCTTTTTTTATATCTTTTATATCAGCTGATTTATCCAGGTTCAGGATTTCATAGTAATTCTGCAAAACTCTCTCTCCTTTAAAAATAGAGAAATTTATGTTCTTCTCCATCTGCGTTTTAAATTTATTTTAGATTTATTTATATCTGAATCACTCATACTTCTTGTATTAATAATAATAGAAACTTCCTTGCCGGTGCTTTCCACTCTACCGTTTACATTGAGTAAACCATTTATATCGTAGGAGAATTCCACTCTGACTGCTTCCTGACCTGCAGGGGCAGACGGTATTCCCCTGAGAATAAGCTCCCCTATCTTTTTATTATTTAATACGAGCACTTCTTCTCCTTGATATATATCGAATCTGATACTTGTCTGTCTATCTTTACTGGTGACGTAGTGTCGATGTCTTGTCACCGGAATAGCTGTATCTATCTTTATAATAGGACTAAAGATTCCTGACACCTCTTTGCCATTTGCCATTCTCTCCAATACTGAAACACCTAAAGAATATGGGCAAACATCAGTTATTATAATGACACTGTCCTTATTTAGTACTCCACTCTTTATACCGGCCTGCACTGCTGCCCCAAGGGCAACAACTTCTTCGGGATTTATTCCCGATTTTACTCTGCCTTCAAACTTATTTTCTAGATACTTTCTCACACACATATTTCTTGTGGATCCACCTACAGGAATTACTACATCAATGTCTTCTGCCGAAAAGCCCCAGGCTCTAAGAGTATCCTCAACAATTATATCAATTTCATTTAACAAATCTGATATCAACATCTCAAACTGAATCCTGGTTATTTCCATCTGAAAGTTCATCAGTAACCCATTCTCATATGGTATTAACAAAGGAATATTGATGGACGCAGTATCAGCCTTGGAGAGTTTAACCTTTGCTTTTTCCGCTGCCTCCTTTACAAGAGCCTTAACCCGCAGATCATCTCTTAGATTTATTCCTTGCTGCTCCTGAATAGTACAAAATATAAATTCCATTATCCGTTCATCAAAATCTTTTCCGCCAATTTCATTGTTCCCACGGCTTGCTTTGACGTCCAGTACGCCCTCGAACATTTCTAAAACAGTAACATCAAAGGTGCCCCCACCAAGATCATAAACTAAAATCCTTTCCTCGCTGCCGTAATTATCTATACCATAGGCCAACGCAGCTGCAGTGGGCTCGTTGATGATTCTTTCCACTTTTAATCCCGCTATTGTAGCAGCATCTCTCGTCGCCTGTCTTTGCAAATTATTAAACTTTGCCGGAACCGTAATTACTGCTTCAGTAACCTCCTCATTAAGATAGTCTTCTGCACATTCCTTAAGATATTTTAGTATCACTGCAGATATATCTTGTGGGAAGTAGCTGTTTTTACCGAGATTTATTTTCACGTCTCTGCCCATGAGACGCTTTACCTCCGCAATTGTATTTTCAGGCTTTATAACAAGCTGTTTTTTAGCCTCGTGGCCAATTACGACACCACCTGACTCTGTCATACCTACAACTGAAAAAGTAAAACTTTCACCGGACTTATTCTTTATTATTTGAGGCCTGCCGTCTTTGAGATAGGAAATTTCTGACGTAGTTGTACCTAGATCTATGCCTATTATCGCTCCCATTTTATCCCCCCTGATGCTTCTATTCAGTATTTAAGTTTTCCTACCAAATATTCTTATATATAAATCATATTGTAAAACTAATATCTTGTAAAGATAAGCTAGAATAGTCGTTCGTAAATGGTGATAAGGGTTGGTTAATCAATGTGATGAATACCCGTTATCACGGGTATTGCCGATAGAAGAAGTGGAACGTGCTTCAGAATAATTTAGAAAGGAGAACAGCTCACCAAAATTTATAACTTGGCATAATGATTCCGGAGAGGGCGAGAGTATAAAATAAAACTATTTACTACTTCACAAACTTGCTTTCTTATTTTTCAAACAAAAGGATTCCTCTAATTGGATTCCTTTTTATTTTGCTTTAAAATCTGTAAGCGGTGTAACACCTTACGTTACCTAAAAAATCCAACTTCAAAATATGAAGTTGGATTTTTTAATAGAAGCCTTCTTTGGCAATTTTCTTTATGTAATTATATTGCTTTCGTATGAGTTTTTTGAAATCAGCATCTGAGAGTTCATTGTACAAAGCAATGCCTTCTTCATAAAGACATTCATATATCAATTCACAATAATCATCATCTTCCCGATGCATTTTCTTATATCGCTGATCCAGTTCATAAGGAAAATCAAGAGTATAGGCTATTCCATCAATTTTTCCACTAAGAAACTCCTTTGTCATGTCCATCATAAAATCAATATTAGGCAGACTCAATGCTATGTTCTTCCTTTGTATTTATTTTTGGGAAATTACAGGCATATGGGGCTAAGGTGTTAGAACTACGTTCAAAAGAGTTAACATATACAAAGATTACAGAAATTATAAAGAAAAAGGGTTATACGGGCACTGTTGATGCCTTGCGTGTTTTTATGCAAGAAGAGCGTGAACACCAAAAGAACACTGACACTGTAAGTCCAGAATTGAAAGAATACATATCACGAAAATGGATGGTCTAGCTTATATATAAGACAATCGACCAAGTTAAGGGTATTACCCATGAACAATATGAAGCAATAATTGAGAAATATCCTGTTTTAGGCAAAGTATATCAAATGCTTAGGGATTTTTATGAGCTAATATTTTCAAAAAGAGTAGAGAAATTAGAGTTATGGATGGAGGAAACCCGAAAGCTTCAGATAGATGAAATAGATTCTTATCTGGCTGGCCTACAAAAGGATTTGACTGC